>DATMNV010000176.1:0-31946 GCA_035568535.1 Bradyrhizobium sp. | reverse complement strand
CTACCTTATTGCGGGCTTCGTCGGAGCCTGTATTCTGATCTTTGCGTGGCGCGCAATTAAGGGGCGCACTTAATTCAGTTTGCGGTGAAGCGAGACCGAAGCCGCCACCGTTATCGGGGCGAGGTTGCTACCGGCCTAGGCGCAAATTCGTAGTTGCCCGGCCGCGCACTTGTATTCTGCCCATGCCCCGCGAACCGATCAAACTACCGCCCAAGGTCGCCAAGGCCTTCGTCGCCGACTTGCGCGAGTCCGACACACAATAAAAACGGTCCCCGCTCGCGTACATCCGGCAAGCTGAGGACCGTCGACGGCGACAGGGGTAAAGGGGGGCACGCCACCGTCTGTCGTGATCCAAGCAGTCCTGATGAGTTCCGTCAGTGTGTTATTGTGTCGCCCCTCTCACGGCCAGTAGAACGAGTATTTGATCCATCGCTGAACATCGAGGCGGCGGAATTGGGTCATCGCCTCGAACGACGCCAACGCAGATAATAGATGGCGCAACCAACGATCAATAATGGTGCGCCCGCTATCACGACCGTTAACGGCGGCAACGGCCTCGGGGAAACGAATTCGAGGATGATCGCAACAATCAGCCAAAGCGTTGCAAACACTATTGCGAAATCCTGCTTCGGAATTCCGCGCCAGTATAAGACCGCCAATACGGCTACCGCTGGAGCCGTCACGGCCGCAATCATGTAGACGGTAAGTTCCTTTGGAGTCACTGCGTCGACGATCATCGAAACAAGAAGCCACAGGCTGACGAACATCGCAGATATGTCGAACCGTCGCACGGCGCTGTCTCCGATGCGGCAATTTAGCACATCGAGGGGTCGGTTCCAGTATGCCGCCGAGCCCGCAAGCGAAGTCAGCATTGATTGCTGCCTAACCCGCGATCATCGCGCCGCTTTGTGGAAGACATGCGCGCCTACTTCGCCGAGAAGAATGCCATCAAGCGCGACGAGATCGCCGGGCGGCAAATGTCTGTGCTCAGGCAGTATCAGGGGCCGCGGGAAAAGCCGGTCCGCATCCCCGACGTGAAAGAGATGTTCCTGCAGATGAGGGATCACTCCTAGCTCGGCACCCGATTTGCAGCACCCTCGGATCATTGGAGCCAATTGTGCCAAGCCGAGGCGCGCTTATGCGTAACGTATCCCGTTTTGAGACTTTAACTAAACGCAACGTGCTAATTCAGGAAAGGACCAAGAGGTTCATTTTCGACTTGCAACGCCTGGTTCAATTGCTCGAGGCCAATATCAATATCGAAGAAGAGCGCACAGGTATCTTCGATCTTACGAACCCGGACTACTCGGTCGCAGCACGGCAGCTCAGGGCTCGGCGAGAGAATCTGACCGGCACGATCTCCCGATTGGAAGCAACGTTGACCACCTGAAGGTCTTTGCGAGCGAGGAAGCCGCCGAGCGCTGGTTGCCGAGCACGATCCGGAGGGCGTGGCGTTCGAGTATCCGGTGGCGAGGCATGACGAGTTAGTTTGTGGTCTTGCCGCCCCCAACCTCTTTCATCATTGCATCGATGATTGGTTGAGGAATATTTAGGATGGGCGCGGGCATCTGCTGATGCAGTTGGACTTTTATAAATCGCCTCCCTAGGTGATTTTCAATGATCTTGAAGGCGGGAGAATTACTAAGCGCAAACATGTAACAATGATGGATAGTTAGCACGAGATCTTGGATTGGCTCGTCCTCGAGTCGCCGGACTTTGAGGCCCATCTCTTCGCATTCTTCAAAATGGATATGTGCGTCATGTCCTCTATTGGCGCGCGAAAGTTTTTCAACGATGCTGCCGACCTTTTGTTTGCGCTCGGCCTCTTCGAGGTCCGCGAACATGTTGGCTTCCAGAAACTCACCGACGAATATTTTTGAGCGCTCTATCGACCATTGGCATTGCTGAACAAAGGAGGGGGTGTAACGAGATAGAATTGGATGCCAAATGTACTGCTTATTGCCATCGGCCATCATCTCTTTGAAAGCGGTTTCCAGCTCCGCGACTACGCCGTATGCGGGTAAATACCCATACGACCGTGACGGCGGCGGCTTTGTGTTCTGCGGCTTGACGACAATGGCGTCATCGGTCCCATATTGCCCGGAACACCACGATCTCTGCTATACCCCCCGCGTTCCCAAGTCGCTGGCCGTGCCGTCATCCTTGGCGGCGTGACCTTCGCTCAATCTGACCTTCCCGTAATCTAGAAGATACACCAATGGATGATCATCGGCGTGGTACTTGGAGCGGCGATATCCTTCATCTTTTATTATCTGGGGGGTAGAGACCTTAAACGGGAGGCGCAGAGCCTTCGCGAGGAAGCGGCGGCGCTTCGGAAGCTTCAAGAACTCACCATTTTTGCGCTTACGAATTCCGACGCAAAAGTCGAGCCCACGAGGAATGAAGAGGGCAACATTACTGGGCTGAAGGTGATGGCCGGGGGTCGCTCAATGGGGATGGCAACCGGAAGAGCAGTACTAACGCTAACCCCAAGCCAAAATGGATCAGGGCAGGGAAACTGACAGCCCTTCAGTATCCGTCAGTTTCATCACGGGCCATGTCGGCCACCGTGTCATCGGCGCGCGCCGAAATAATAACTATGATATTATCGCATAATACTGGGCCGAGCCGGAATCCACTTCAAGGAGCGTACCGATGCCTGACGTAATGGAAAAGCAACGCGAAGCCCGCCGGAAGATCATTCGCCAATGGGCGAAGCTTCCGAAGGATAAACGGCAGTCTATGGAGGGGGTTTCTGAATTCGCCAGGACTGCCGCGCAGCAGAACGAGAAAGCATTCGTCCGCAGTCGTCGCGGTCCGTATGAGAAGATCATGGGATGGCTATTGCCACGTGCTCATCTCTGAACGACTGAGCCCTCTGCACATCCTTCGAAGGCGACGCCGGGTTCTTCAGCTTGACCCCAAATGCGGTCGCTGGCGGCGTGACGGTGGGGCACCCATGATGTCCCCGCGCGCGCGAACAGGCGGGGGACGCGGCTGTGTCAGCCGTGTGTCAATCTTCTCGCATGTTCCTGCATCGTTCATGCGGAAATCAACACGAACCCGCAAGGCTCATGTTGATTATCCTATTGATTTGTTGAGGTTTCGGATTTTGATTGGTTCCCTCCGGAGGAAACTGAATGACCACCCAACGCCTCGGCCTGATCATGAACGGGGTCACCGGCCGCATGGGGCTGAACCAGCATCTGATCCGCTCGATTGTTGCGATCCGCGACCAGGGCGGGGTGGCGCTTGCCAATGGCGATCGCGTGATGCCCGATCCGATCCTGGTCGGCCGGGACGCTGGCAAGGTCGAGGGGCTGGCGAAGCGCTTCAACGTGGCGCGCTGGACCACCGATCTCGACAAGGCATTGGCCGACGGGAACGATCATGTGTTTTTCGATGCCGCGACCACGCAGGCGCGTCCGTCGCTGCTGACGAAAGCGATCAACGCCGGCAAGCATGTCTATTGCGAGAAGCCGATTGCGACCAACCTCCAGGAAGCGGTCGATGTCGTGAAGCTCGCCAACGCCAAGGGCGTCAAGCACGGCACGGTGCAGGACAAGCTGTTCCTGCCAGGGCTGAAGAAGCTCGCTTTCCTGCGCGATTCCGGCTTCTTCGGTCGCATGCTCTCGGTGCGCGGCGAGTTCGGCTATTGGGTGTTCGAGGGCGGCTGGCAGGAAGCGCAGCGGCCGTCCTGGAATTACCGGAACGAGGACGGCGGCGGCATCATCCTCGACATGGTCTGCCACTGGCGTTACGTGCTCGATAATCTCTTCGGCGAGGTCGAGAGCGTGGTCTGTATCGGCAATACCGACATTCGCGAACGCTACGACGAGAACGGCAAGAAATACGACGCGACCGCGGATGATTCCGCCTACGCCACATTCAGGCTCAAGGGCGGCGTCATCGCGCATATCAACATGAGCTGGGTCACGCGGGTCTATCGCGACGACCTCGTCACGTTCCAGGTCGACGGCACCCACGGCTCGGCGGTCGCGGGGCTGACCGACTGCATGATCCAGGCACGGCAGATGACACCGCGCCCGGTGTGGAATCCCGACGAGAAGCGGCTGCACGATTTCTACGGCGACTGGCAGAAGCTGCCGGACAATGTCGCCTATGACAACGGGTTTAAAGAGCAGTGGGAAATGTTCATCCGGCACGTCTGTGAAAACGCGCCGTACAAGTTTACGCTGCTCGAAGGCGCCAAGGGCGTGCAGCTCGCCGAATGCGCGCTGCAGAGCTGGAAGGAGCGGCGCTGGATCGATGTCGCGCCGATCAAGGTGACATGATGAGATTGGGCGAATGTGGAATGGCAGCGGAGGTTTACCTCTCCCGTAGGGAGAGGTCGATTTGCGTAGCAAATCGGGTGAGGGGTTACGGTCTATCGTTAGAACAGCACCCCCTCACCCGGCGCTATGCGCCGACCTCTCCCCGCAGGGGAGAGGTGAACTGAGTCCGCGGATGCTGAGGAGAGATAACGGCCATGAACAAACCCGTATTGCCGATGTCATCGCTGTCGCTGAACCTGCCGAAGGCTGACGGCTCACTAGAAAATTATCGCCTCGCGGCGTCGCGGACTTTTCCCGCCAAACTCGAGGGCACGCTGAACCGCATCGCGTTTTCGGCGGTGCATACGGTCGCCGATCCGCTCGCCGACGTCGATCCCTGGCTGTCGGCCGCGGTCGACTGGGACAAGACGATTGCGTTCCGCGAGCATGTCTGGGACCTCGGCCTCGGCGTCGCCGAAGCCATGGACACCGCGCAGCGCGGCATGGGGCTCGACTGGAAGACCTCGCTGGAACTGATCACGCGCTCGGTTCGTGCGGCGAAGGCGCGCAATGCGCTGGTGTTTTCCGGCGCCGGCACCGATCATCTCGCGGTCGAGGATGCGAACAGCCTCGACGACGTGATCCGCGCCTATGAGGAGCAGATTGCCGCGGTCGAGAAAGTCGGCGGCCGCATCATCCTGATGGCCTCGCGCGCGCTGGCCAAGCTCGGCCGCAATGCCGACGACTACGCCAAGGTTTATGATCGCGTGCTGTCCCAGGTCCGTGAGGGCGTCATCATTCACTGGCTTGGCGACATGTTCGATCCGGCGCTATCAGGATATTGGGGCACAGCCAACCTCGACAAGGCGATGGACACGGCGGTCGCCATCATCAACGCCAACGCCGCCAAGGTCGACGGCGTCAAGGTCTCGCTGCTCGACAAGCAGCGCGAGACCGACATGCGCCGCAGGCTCGCTCAGGGCGTGAAGATGTATACCGGCGACGATTTCAACTATGCCGAACTGATCGCCGGCGACGAGAATGGTTTTTCGCACGCGCTGCTCGGCATTTTCGATGCGATCGCGCCGGCGGCATCCTATGCGCTGTCGCGGCTCGCTGCCGGCGACGAGGCCGGCTTCCGCGACGTGCTGGGCCCCACGGTGCCGCTGTCGCGTCACATTTTCAAGGCGCCGACGCGCTTCTACAAGACCGGCGTGGTGTTCATGGCGTACCTCAATGGTCACCAGGACCATTTCACCATGGTCGGCGGGCAGGAGAGTGCACGCTCGACGGTGCATCTCGCCGAGCTGTTCCGACTCGCCGACAAGGCCGGGCTGCTTGCCAATCCGGAACTGGCGACGCGGCGGATGAAGGCCGTGATGGCGACGCGCGGCATTGAAGCCTGATGCGGGATTTTTCGGGTGATCATCGCTGGCTGTCGCTGAACACGGCGACGGTGCGCAAGCAGGGCGATCTCATGGCGATCATTGACGCCTGCGCGCGGCACCGCATCCGCGCCATCGATCCCTGGCGCGACCAGGTCGCGGCGGTCGGGCTCGATCGCGCGGCGCGCGCAGTGCGGGATGCCGGGCTGGATCTCTCCGGCTATTGCCGCGGCGGGTTGTTTCCGTCGGACGCCGCGCGCCGCGGCGAGGTGCGCGATGACAACCGCCGTTGCGTCGATGAGGCAAAAGCGCTCGGCGCGACCTGCATCGTACTGGTGGCCGGCGGCCTGCCGCAATATTCGCGGCCGGGAAGCGCTGCGTCCAAAGACATTGCGGCTGCGCGCGCGCAGGTCGAGGAGGCACTGGCCGAAATGCTCGACTATGCGAGACAGGCCAAGGTGCCGCTTGCGATCGAGCCGCTGCATCCGGCCTATGCCGCCGACCGCGCCTGCGTCAACACGACCAAACAGGCGCTCGACATCTGCGACCGGCTCGATCCCGCGCGCAGCGGCGCGCTCGGCGTCGCGCTCGACGTCTATCACATTTGGTGGGACCCGGAGGTCATGGGCCAGATCGCGCGCGCCGGCAAGGAGCGCCTGCTAGCGTTCCATGTCTGCGACTGGCTGGTGCCGACCAAAGACATCCTCAACGATCGCGGCATGATGGGCGACGGCGTGATCGACATCAAACGGTTGCGCGCCGCCGTCGAAGTGCAGGGCTACGCCGGCTATTCGGAGATCGAGATATTTTCCGATGATTGGTGGGCGAGGCCGATGGATGAGGTATTGCGCACCTGTATCGAACGACATCGGACGGTGGTGTAAATTTCGTAGGATGGGCGGAGCGTAGCGATTCCCATCATATCGCACGGCGGTTGGATCGATGGGTTTCGCTTCGCTCCACCCATCCTACGCGATTAATCCCGCATCCGGTGCGCCAGTTCCAGCGTCATCAACCGCGCCAGCAGCGTCGCGGGATAGAGTTGGCCGAAGATCGCTTCGAGATTGCAAAGACTGCGGGCCAGCGGATGCAGCGGCGCGACATCGCCGTAGCCGGTCGTCGTCATGGTCGCGAAGCTGAAATAGATCAACTGGCTCGCCAGCGCCGGGTTGTCTTCAACCGACATGCCGGCGAAGGCCTTCGGCACCAGGGTGCCGAGGAACATGAACAGCGCCGCGAAGATGACCGCGATCATCAGGTAGAACAGGATCGCCCCGAGGACGCGATGATAGGTGATGCGTCCTGGTGCGAATGTCGCCCGCGCCACCGCCCAGGCGAGCGTGATGCCGACGACCAGCCACGCACCCGCAAACAGGTTGAGATCGAGCACCGAGGGCGACTTCAGCCGGAGCGTGACGCCGACGCCGATCATGGTGAGCGCGCCCAGCATCGCGGCGACCGCAGTCCGGCTGCCCGACATGACGAAAACGCCGGCCACGAGCAGTAGCGCCAGCACCAGCTCGGACGCCTGGAAGGCGAAGATGCCGAGCGCCTGCAGCGGGATAACGACGAACAACAGAATGACCAGCAGGACGGTGAGCACCGTCAGCAGTGGATCGGCCCAGCGTCCGCGCAGTTTGTCGATATCCATGGAAACGAGCTTTCAGCCGCCGGTGATGGCGGCTTCAAGGCAAAATCAGCCGATGCTGCACGGCACGCTCAGGAACCCGCGAAACCGCACGCGTCCGCCGCGCACGGGTTCGCCGTCCAGAGCATAATCCGGAAATCGCGCCAGGAATCGCGAGATCGCGATCGCGCCCTCAAGCCGTGCCAGCGCCATCCCGGCGCATTGATGCGCGCCGGTCGCAAACGCCAGATGCCGGTTCGGCGTCCGGCCGATGTCGAGACGTTCAGGATCGGGAAACTGCGCGGGGTCGCGGTTGGCGGCGCCGATGCAGAGCGTGATCGGCGTGCCCACAGGCAGCGCGAGGCCGCCGAGCGAGACCTCTTCCACGGTCATGCGGTTGCCGAGCTGGTTCGAGCTTTCATAGCGCAACATCTCTTCCACCGCGGTCTTGATCATCTCGGGATGCTCAATCAGCCGCTGCTTCTCGCCGGCGTGCTCCGACAGCGCCACCAGCCCATTGCCGATCAGATTGGTGGTCGTCTCATGTCCGGCATTGAGCAGGAAGATGCAGTTGTGCAGCAGCTCCTTGGCGGTCAGCCGCTCGCCATCGGCTTCGCCCAAAATCAGCCGCGTCAGCACGTCGCGCTCGGGGTTGCCGGGCCTGGCGCGCCGCCGCTCAACCAAAACCTGGAGATAAGCGAGGAAATCCTTCACCGCGTTGTTGCCGCGCGAAAACGCGGCTTCGCTGATGACAGGCTCGAGCGCGCCGAGAATGGCGAGCGACCAGTCCCGCAGGGGCTCGCGTTCGTCATGGGGCACGTCGAGCAGATTGCCGATCACCTCGATGGGGATGGCGGCGGCGAAATCGCCGATCAGATCGAACGAGCCCCTTGCGGCGATGCCGTCGAGCAGCCTGTCCACCAGCCGGACCAGATCGCCCTCCATCTCCGCGATCGCGCGCGGCGAGAGCGCGCCCATGATCAGGCGCCGCACCCTGGTGTGGATCGGCGGGTCATTGAAAACGAGGCTGGTGGTGTGGTGCTCGTAGAGCAGGGAGGCGCCGTACTTTGGCGCAAACTCCCTCTTCTTGTCGGAGGAGAACACCTTGGTGTTCTTGTAAGCGGTGACGAGGTCGTCATAGCGCGTCAGGAAATAGGCGCCGTTCGGCAGCCGCTTGACCGGGTCGTTCTCCCGCAGTGCACGATAGGTGGGGTAGGGGTTGGCGTAGAATTCAGCCGTCAGCCGCTCCAGGTCGAAGCTCGCCGCCAGTTCTCGTGCATCCGCATTCATGCTGTCATACTCTTTATGAAGAGCGATATGCCGATTTTGGCCTTTCGCGAAATCCTGCCACGTCTAAAGTCCCGCTGCTTTTTGAACTAGCCGACTGGAAACAAAAATGCACGCCCGCGCCGACGCCACAGAAGAACAAGCGGCCCAATGGCCCGAGGAAATCTTTGCGATTCTGCAGCGCTACGACGTGCGCCAGGTGCCTTACGTGCCGGATGCCGGCCATTCGCAGCTGATCAATCGCGTGCTCGGTTCCTCCAATATGCGCGGTATTCCGCTCACCACGGAAGAAGAGGGCGTGGCGCTGCTGGCGGGCGCCTGGGCCGGCGGCCAGAAGGGCGTGCTGTTGATGCAGTCGAGCGGGGTCGGCAATTGCATCAACATGCTGTCGCTCACGCAAATCTTCCGCTTTCCGTTCCTGACGCTGGTGACGATGCGCGGCGAATGGGGCGAATTCAACCCATGGCAGGTGCCGATGGGATCGAGCACACAGGGCGTCTTCGAATTGTCCGGCATCCGCGTGCTGCGCGCCACTGATCCGGCCGAGGTCAAGGACGTCATGGAGGCCGCGGCAAGCCAGGCCTACAACGCCTGCACGCCCACCGCATTGTTGTTGTCGCAGCGCCTGATCGGCACCAAGGTTTTCGTGAAATGAGCAAAGCCAATCTTCTCGACCGCCGCGAGGTCGTCTCGACCCTTCTCGCCGACCGCAAGGACGCGCTGGTTGTCGCTGGACTCGGCGCCTCGACCTACGATCTCGCGGCCGCAGGCGATCACGCCCGCAACCTCTATCTCTGGGGCGCGATGGGCGGCGCCGTCATGATGGGCCTCGGCCTCGCGCTGGCGCAGCCGAAACTGCCGGTCGTGGTCGTCACTGGCGACGGCGAAATGCTGATGGGCATGGGCAGCCTTGCCACCGTCGGGCTGCAGAAGCCGACGAATCTTTCGATTCTCGTGCTCGACAACGAGGCCTATGGCGAGACCGGCGGGCAGGTGAGCCACACCTCGGCCGCCGCCGACCTGGTCGGCGTCGCGCGCGCTTGCGGCATTTTGGACAGCAAGGCGATCTCGACACTGGCCGAGATCGAGTCTTTTGCGGCCGGGATGCAGGACATCTCGAGCGGGCCGCGCTTTGCCAACGTCAAGATCGACGGCGCCAATCTCGAGCGCGTGCTCTCCAACCGCGACGGCGTGTTCATCATGACCCGGCTGCGCGGGGCGTTAGGGCACGCGCCGATCTAGCGCGCGCGTCGCCGGCTTATTCCCGTCCAGCCTGCGTACGTGGGAGGCGACGATCAACACGCCCGACACGACCAGGATGCCTCCCGCGGTCTGCAGCGCGGTCATTCGCTCGTCCAGTCCGAGATAGCCTGATATCACCGTCGCGGCCGGCCCGAGCGAACTGATCATCGCGACCCGGCTGGCGCCGATGCGCCGCAGCGCTTCCGCGACCATGAACAGCGGCATGACGGTGCTGAACAGCGCCATGGCGAAGGCCAGTTCATAAACACGCAGGGGCAGCGCCAGCGCACTCAACGGCCGCAGCAACAGAAACTGCAGGATGCAGTAGACGCTGGCCGCCGCCGTGGCATAGGCGGTGAAACGGATCGATCCTAACCTGGCGACCACTTCGCCACTGCCGACGAGATAGATGGAGAAGGTGACGGCGCTGGACATCACCAGCGCCGCGCCCAGCCAGAAATTCGCATTCGGCTTGTCGTATTGTCCCGACAGGATGAGGCCCACGCCCGCATAGGTGATGACCAGCGCGGCGACCTCGCGCCGCGAAATCCGCTTTCCCAGGACGAGCGCGGAAATGATCACCACGATCGTCGGATAGAGAAACAGGAGCAGGCGGCCGATGCCGGCGGCTACATATTGCAGCCCGATCATGTCGAGAAAGCTCGACAGGTAATATCCGATGAATCCGAGAGCGGCGAGAGCGAGCGCATCCCGCCGCGTGATCGGCGCCGTCACGGTCGAGGTACGGCGATGAATTGCCGCGGCCACCGCGAGAAACGGCAGCGAGAAGATCATCCTCAAGGCGAGGAGCGTGATCGGATCGCTCATGTCTTCGTAGGCGAGCTTTACGAAGATCGCGCGCAGCGAAAACGCGATCGCGGCAATTGCCGCCAGCGCGACGCCAATGAGATTGTACGTTGCGGAAGTCGCCCGCGTGGCCGGGACTGCTCCCTCTTCATTCTTGTTCTTCACGGCAGCAATCATTCCCAACCGCAACTTTGGTATCCCGAATTGGGATACCAAAGTTGCCTTGGATGGGATACCAAAACGGGATACTGTTGTCCATCCTTCAAAAATTCCGAGGGCCGACGTGTCGCAAACGCTGCAGATCCACGATCAACTTCGGCAAATGATCCTTTCCCTGGACCTGGGCCCGGGTGAGCGTCTGACCGAACGGTGGCTGGAGAGCCAATTCCAGAGCTCGCGGACACCCATTCGCGCGGCCCTGATGCGGCTGGAGGGCGAGGGCTTGGTGCATCGCGACGGCCGGAATTGGGCGGTCGCTCCGATCGATCTCGGCGAAATCGAAGCTCTTGCCGAATTCCGCGAACCCCTTGATGTGACGGCCGTGCGCTTGGCCTGCCTGCGCGCCAGCGAGGCGGATCTGGACGCACTTGCCGAGATGCTCAACGCTTGCCGGCCAGAGGTGCCGCGAGAGGAATGGCACAAGGTCGGCACCGATTTTCATGTCGAGATCGCCCGCCTCAGCGGTAATCCGTTCCTTGCCAAGGCGATCGAGGGGGTGATGACCAGGCTTTCGCGCGCCCGATGGCTGGAGGTGTGGACTGAATCATCGCGCGAGCAAGCGTGGAGCGAGCATCGGCGCATCCTTGGTTTCATCCGCGGCAAGCAGGCCGAGGACGCCGCGCGCGAGGCCTCGGCCCACGTCCGCGATACCCGTGACCGGCTCTTGCACTCCCTGAATGCGGATCGGCGCGGCCTTCGCGCGCGTGGCTTTGCCATTGTGGGCACGCGCTGATCACTGAATGGGTAGTTTTCCGGTTGCGTCGCAGCACAATTTCTTGACTTTTTGCGTGGGTGAGTGCTTACTCACAACATGACGAGTCTGCGCATGACGAGTGACCTCCGCCGGCAACTCATCCTTGGTGCCGCCAAGCGATGTTTTGCCCGCAATGGCTTTGCCGGCACCACGACCAAGAGCGTGGCGGCGGCTGCGGCCATCTCAGAGGCGCTGCTGTTCAAGCATTTCCCGTCCAAGGCCGCGCTCTATGCGGAAATCCTGGCCGAGGAATGCGAGGCCGATCCGGAGCTGGCCCATCTGCTCGGGCTGGAGCCCTCGACCGCGGCGCTGGTGGAACTGATGCAGGGCATGGTCCGGCACTTCATGCATGTGTCCGACGGGCCGGATCAGGAAGAAGAGACACAGCGGCTGCGGCTGATGACGACCAGCCATCTCGAGGATGGCGAGTTCGCGCGGCTGCTGTACGCCAAGGTGGAAAAGCTGATCGGCTCGATGTTTGTCGCTTCGCTTCGATCGGCGGTCGCCTCCGGCGACGCCGCGCGGATCGGAACCGAGCCGCTCAATTTGTTCTGGTTTGCCCATCATACCGTGCTGACGGCGGCGCTGACGCGGCTGCCGGCAGTGCATTGTCTTAGCTACGGCCGCGTCGCCGACCTCGACCGGCAGCTTTGCGAATTCCTCCTCCGGGGGATTGGACTTAACGAAGCCGCAATTGCTGCGCATCTGACCCGCGAATTGCCGCAAAGCCCGGCGCTGCCGGCCGCTGCAGAAAGTGCATGACATGAATATTGCGACCGAGCCCAAACTTTCGGGAAAGCCGCTCGACGAGAAGGGCCGTCCGCGCCCAGCGCGGAAGGTGCTGTGGTTCCTCATCGTGGGGGCGCTGCTGGCCGTGCTGGTCGGTGGCCTGGTCTGGTTCAACTATTTCCGCGGCCAGATGATCGCACAGTTCTTCGCCAACAATAAGCCGCCGCCGGCAACCGTCAGCGTGGCCGAGGCGAAGTCCGAGGTGGTGCCGAACCTCCTGACTGCGGTTGGCGGGCTTGCCGCCGTGCATCAGGTCAACGTCACATCAGATGTTTCGGGGCGCATCACCGAGATCCTGTTCACGCCCGGCGCGCATGTGAAGTCCGGCGCGCCGCTGCTGCAGCTGTTCGACGCGCCCGAGCAGGCCGATCTCGCGAGCTTCAAGGCGCAGGCAACGGTGGCGCAGCTTTCGCTCGATCGCGCCAAGCAACTCGCCGCACGCCAGTTCGGGCCGCAAGCGACGGCCGACCAGGCGCAGGCAACCTATGACCAGGCGATGGCCGGCATTGCCAGGACCCAGGCCGTGATCTCGCAGAAGCTGGTGCAGGCGCCGTTCGAAGGCGAACTCGGCGTTCGCATGATTGAAGTCGGCCAGTTCCTGAACGCCGGCACCACCATCGTGTCGCTGACCGATCTCTCCGAAGTCTATGCCAACTTCACCGTGACCGAGAAGGACTCCGGCAATCTGAAGGAGGGCCAGACCGTGCGCATCGCGGTCGACGCTTATCCGGGTCGGACCTTTGAGGGCAAGATCACGACCATCGAGCCGCAGATCGCCGCCGACACCCGCAATATCCGCGTCCAGGCGACGATCGCCAATCCCGAGCACATCTTGAAGCCCGGCATGTTCGCGACCACCACCGTGGTGCTGCCGGACAAGCCGCCGGTCGTTACCGTTCCCGAGACGGCGGTCGACTACACCCTCTATGGCGACTCGGTGTTCCTGATCACCGAGAAGAAGGAAGCCGACGGCAAGACGTCGCTGACCGTGGTCCGCACCTTCGTGCAGACCGGCAATCGGCTCGACGGCCGCGCCGAGATCCTCAAGGGCCTGAAGCCGGGCGATCGCGTGGTCGCAGTCGGCCAGCTCAAGCTGCAGTCTGGCGCTGCGGTCGCGATCTCGACCGATCCGCTGCCGCCGATCCCGGCGAAGCCGCCGCGTTACTAAAACCCTTATCGGAGCGCGATCTCAAGAGATCATGCTCCCCTAAAAATTGAAGAGAGCGCCGCGATGGCCTTCACCGATATTTTCATCAAGCGACCGGTGCTGTCGGTCGTCGTCAGCATGCTGATCCTCTTGATCGGCCTGCGTGCGGCGATGGTGCTGCCGATCCGGCAATATCCAAAACTGTCCAACACCGTCGTCAACGTCACGACCTCCTATCCCGGCGCATCCGCGCAGCTGATCCAGGGCTTCATCACCACCCCGATCGAGCAGGCGGTCGCTTCCGCCGAGGGCGTCGACTACATCACCTCGTCCTCGGTGCTCGGCACCTCGACCATCCAGGTCTACATCAAGCTCAACTTCGACCCGAACCAGGCGCTGACCGAAGTGCTCGCGAAGGTGAACTCGGTCAAATATCTGATCCCGAAGGAATCCAACGACCCGATCGTCACCAAGACCACCGGCCAGACCACGGCCGTGATGTATATCGGCTTCTCCAGCGAGGAGCTGACGGGCAGCGCAATCTCTGACTATCTCACGCGCGTGGTGCAGCCGGTGCTGTCGACTGTCGATGGCGTGGCCTCCGCCGACATCCTGGGCGGCCAGACCTTCGCGATGCGGCTATGGCTTGATCCGGTCAAGATGGCCGGGCGCGGCATCTCGCCGGGCGACGTGTCGGCGGCGATCGCCGCCAACAATTTCCAGGCAGCGGCAGGCCAGTCCAAGGGGTTCTTCATCGTCTCCAACGTCTCGACCAATACCGACCTGCAGAACGTCCAGCAGTTCAAGCGCATGATCGTCAAGGCCAAGGACGGCGGCTTCGTGCGCATGGAGGATATTGCGACCGTCGAGCTCGCAGCGCAGAGCACGGACGCGAGCGTCGCCTTCAACGGCGAGCACGCGATCTTCATCGGCGTGCAGGCAACCCCGCAAGGCAACCCGCTGACCATCGTCAGGGGCGTGCGCGCGCTGTTCCCGGAGCTGGAACGCAACCTGCCGCCGTCGATGAAGATGAAGGTGGCCTACGATTCCACGAAATTCATCCAGTCGTCGATCGATGAGGTCGAGAAGACGCTCGGCGAAGCCGTGCTGATCGTCGTGGTCGTGATCTTCCTGTTCCTGGCCTCGCTGCGCTCGGTGGTGATACCGGTGGTCACCATTCCGCTGTCGCTGATCGGCGTCTGCACGCTGATGCTGATCGCGGGATTCTCCTTCAACCTCCTGACGCTGCTTGCGATGGTGCTGGCGATCGGCCTTGTGGTCGACGACGCCATCGTCGTGGTGGAGAACATCCACCGCCATCTCGAGGAGGGCATGCCGCCGGTGCAGGCCTCACTGAAGGGCGCCCGCGAAATCGTCGGACCCGTCGTCTCGATGACGATCACGCTTGCCGCGGTGTATGCGCCGATCGGCTTCCTCGGCGGCCTGACCGGTTCGCTGTTCCGCGAGTTCGCCTTTACGCTCGCAGGCTCGGTGATCGTCTCGGGTATCATCGCGCTGACGCTGTCGCCGATGATGTGTTCGGTATTTTTGAAGAACACCGAAGAGGGGCGCTTTGCAAAACTGGTCAACCGCGTGTTCGGTGCGATGACGCGCTGGTATGGCCGCAAGCTCGATCGCTCGCTCGAATATCGCCCGGTCACCGGTCTGTTCGCGCTGACCATCCTCGGTCTGGTCGGCTTCCTCTATATGCACACTTCCAAGGAGCTCGCGCCCGAGGAAGACCAGGGCATCGTGTTCGCGGTGATCAAGGGGCCGAAATACGCCAATATCGATTACCTCGATTTCTATGGCGAGAAGCTCGACAAGGAGTTCCAGAAATTCCCCGAGACCGATTTGCGTTTCGCGCTCAACGGCATCAACGGCCCGCAGAACGGCATTGCCGGCATGCTGCTCAAGCCCTGGGACGAGCGGACGCGTTCCTCGATCAAGCTGAAACCGCTGGTGCAGGCGGAGCTCTCCAAGATCGAAGGCGTCAACGCCTTTGCCTTCAACCTGCCGCCGCTGCCGGGCGGGCCGGGCGGCCTGCCGGTGCAGATGGTGATCAATTCCACCTCGGGCTTCCAGGCCGTCTTTGAGCAGATGACCAAGCTAAAGGACGCCGCGCGCAAGAGCGGCCTGTTCATCGTCTCCGACAGCGACCTCGATTTCAACCAGCCGGTGGTGCGGGTGAAGATCGACCGCTCGAAGGCGAGCGATCTCGGCATCACGATGGCCAATATCGGCAACACGCTCGCAACCCTCCTGGGCGGCAACTACGTCAACCGCTTCAACCTGGAAGGACGCTCCTATCAAGTGATTCCGCAGGTGCCGCGCGGTACCCGCCTGTCGCCGGAAGCGCTCGGCAGCTATTATGTGCCGACCTCGACCGGCCAGCAGGTGCCGCTGTCGACGGTGGTGTCGATCGAGACCGGCACTGATCCGAATTCGCTCACGCATTACAACCAGCTCAACTCCGCGACCTTCCAGGCCGTGCCGATGCCGGGCGTGACCGTCGGGCAGGCGGTCGACTTCCTCGAAGGTGAGGCGAAGAAGATGCCGGCCGGCTTCAGCCACGATTATCTCGCCGACAGCAGACAATATGTGCAGGAAGGCAATCAGCTCGCGATCACCTTCGGCTTCGCGCTCATCATCATCTTCCTGGTGTTGGCGGCGCAGTTCGAAAGCCTGCGCGATCCGCTGGTGATCATGATCTCGGTGCCGATGGCGATCGTCGGCGCGCTGATCCCGCTGTTCTTCGGCGTCGCGACCATGAACATCTACACCCAGGTGGGATTGCTGACGCTGGTGGGTCTCATCACCAAGCACGGCATCCTGATGGTCGAGTTCGCCAACGAGCTGCAGCTCAATGAGGGCCTCGACAAGCGCTCGGCGATCGAGATGGCGGCACGCATCCGGCTGCGTCCGATCCTGATGACGACGGCGGCGATGGTGACCGGCCTGATTCCGCTTCTGACGGCGACCGGCGCGGGCGCGGCTAGCCGCTTCTCGATCGGCCTCGTCGTGGTGGCGGGCATGTCGATCGGCACGCTGTTCACGCTGTTCGTGCTGCCCGCAGTCTATGTGACGCTGGCGACCGATCACCAGGCCAATGCCTCATCCGAAAGGACGAAACAGATCGCCGAATACGATCTCGGCCGGCAGCAGCCCAAGCCGGCCTAAAGGCCGGATTAGGCGCAAAATTCTCCACGGCGGCGGTCGTTCTCGTAGTTAACGGATCTGGCCCGCCGCATTGCGGCAAGAGACAAGCCTGCGCCTTCTTGCTAAAAAGGGCGCGCGATGACCATTTCCCTTCACCCGGATACGCCTCAAGGACGTACGCTCGCGGGATCGCCCGCGGCGGGCGCTGTGGCCGCGGAGAAGGCGCCAAGAACGAGCATTCGAAGCCGGCTTTTCACCAAATATGTCGCGCTGTTCGTCGCGGTCGTTGCGGTCGCGCTGCTTTCCAACGGCATTTTCGAGGTCTTTTTCTACTACCGCGAGCACAAGGCCGCGCTGATCCGGATCCAGCACGAACAGGCCGAGGCGGCGGCCGCCAAGATCGGGCAATTCATCAAGGAAATCGAAAGCCAGCTCGGCTGGACCACCCAGTTGCCCTGGTCGGCGGCCTCGCTGGAAAACCGGCGGTTCGACGCGCTGCGCCTGCTGCGGCAGGTGCCGGCGATCACCGAGCTGGCTCAGATCGACTCGACCGGCCATGAGCGGTTGCGGGTGTCGCGGCTCGCCATGGACGTGATCGACTCCGGCCTCGATCTGTCCAAGGATCCGAAATTCACCGAGGCCGTCGCCCACAAGGTCTATTACGGCCCGGTCTATTTCCGCCGCGAGTCCGAACCCTACATGACGCTGGCGCTGGCAGGCACCCGCAAGGACGCCGGCGTCAGCATCGCCGAGGTGAATCTGAAACTGATCTGGGACGTCGTGTCCCAGATCAAGGTCGGCGAGCATGGCCATGCCTATGTGGTCGGTTCGCAGGGGCGGCTGATCGCGCATCCCGACATCAGCCTGGTGTTGCGCAACACCGACATGTCGAAGCTCGTGCAGGTGAAGGCGGCGCTGGACGAACAGGCGGCGCTCGCAGAGCAGGCCGAGCAGGCAGCAGCGCAGGCGGCACAGTCCGCGTCCGGGACGCGGACGACGCCGGCGCCTTTGCCGCCACCGCCATCGCGGCCGACCATGAATTTCGATGCGGACTCCCTGCAGGGCGCGCTCAACATCCAGGGGCAGGAGGTGCTGACGGCCTATGCACCGATCCAGCCGCTGCGCTGGATCATGTTCGTCGAGCTGCCGGAGCAGGAAGCCTACGCCTCGCTCTATGCCGCGCTCCAGCGCCTTGCCGTCGTGCTGCTCGCCGCCTCGATCTTCGCGGTGCTCGCCGGAATCTTTCTCGCCCGCCGCATGGTCGGCCCGATCCAGGCGCTGCGCGCCGGCGCCGAGCGCATCGGCAGCGGCGATTTTGCCCAGCGCATCGCGATCAAGACCGGCGACGAGCTGGAGGGCCTTGCCAACCAGTTCAACGACATGGGCGCGCGGCTGCAGGAATCCTATGCCGACCTGGAAAACAAGGTCGAGCAGCGCACTTCGGAACTGAGCGAGACACTGCAGCAGCAGACCGCGACCGCGGAAGTGTTGCGCGTTATCAGCAGTTCGCCGACTTCCATTGAGCCGGTGCTGGACGCAGTCGTTGCGAGCGCCGGCCGCCTTTGTGAGGCGCAGGCAGCGACGATCTATCTTCGAGATGGCGACGTCGTCTTGACCTCAGCGCAGTCTGGGCCGCTCGAAACCACTGCCATCGGTCATCGAACGCCGCTCAGTCCCGATTGGGTGACCGGCCGCGCAATCCTCGAAGCGCGAACGATCCATATCCCGGACCTGCTTAACAGCGACGAATATCCGGAAGGGAAGGAGAGGGCTCTGCGCTACGGCCATCGAGCGACCCTGGCCGTGCCCATGGTCCGTGAAGGAGTAGCCATTGGCGCGATCCTGGTCCGGCGGCGGGAAGCCAGCCCGTTCACCGACAAGCAAATCGATTTGGTAACCAACTTCGCGGACCAGGCTGTCATCGCCATCGAAAACACGCGCCTGCTCCGCGAATTGCGCGAGCGCACCAAGGATCTGAGCGAATCTCTCGACGAGCTGCGCACCGCGCAGGATCGTCTGGTGCAGACCGAAAAGCTCGCTTCCCTCGGCCAGCTCACCGCCGGCATCGCGCACGAGATCAAGAATCCGCTCAACTTCGTCAACAATTTCTCGGCGCTGTCGGGCGAGTTGATCGACGAGCTCAACGACGTGCTGAAAGACACGGAGATGGATGGCAAGACGCGCGAGGAGATCGACGAGCTCACGCACATGCTGAAAGGCAACCTCGAGAAGGTCGTGCAGCACGGCAAGCGCGCCGACTCCATTGTCAAAAACATGCTGCTGCATTCGCGCGAAGGGGCCGGCGAGCACCGCCCGGCGGATATCAACGCGATCGTGGAAGAGAGCCTCAATCTCGCCTATCACGGCGCGCGCGCGGAAAGGAGCGGATTCAACATCACGCTCAAGCGCGACCTCGATCCGAGCGCTGGCCAGATCGATCTCTATCCGCAGGAGATCACCCGCGTTTTCCTCAACCTGATTTCAAATGGTTTCTATGCCGCCAACAAGCGCAAGGAGGCAGCCAATGGCGATTTCGAGCCGACCCTGAGCGCGAGCACGAAAAATCTCGGCAACAAGGTCGAAATCCGGATTCGCGACAACGGCACCGGCATCCCCGAGGGCGTGAAGGAGAAAATGTTCAATCCGTTCTTCACCACCAAGCCGGCCGGCGAGGGAACCGGGCTGGGGCTGTCGATGAGCCACGACATCGTGGTGAAACAACACGGCGGCAACATCGACGTGGAGACAGAGCCGGGCGCCTTTACCGAATTCATTATTACGCTGCCGCGCAAGCTGGCGGCCCAAGAAAATAGATAAGCAAAATAGACAAGAAAAATAGACAAGAAAACGCCGGAGGCGCGCATTGAACGTTTACATTCTCGTCGTTGATGATGAACCGGACGTTGAGGCGCTGTTCCGTCAGCAGTTCCGGCGCGACTTGCGCTCGGGCCGCTTTCACATGGAGTTTGCGCCGTCCGCGCCGGCCGCGCTCGAGCGCGCCGTCAATGTTGGCGATCCCTCGCTGATCCTGATCCTGTCCGATATCAACATGCCGGGCATGAGCGGGCTAGAGATGTTGCCGGAGGTGCGGGCGAAGCGCCCCGACGTGCCCGTGATCATGATCACCGCCTATGGCGATGCCGAGACGCGGCGCAAGGCCATCGAGCGCGGCGCGGAAGGATTGTTGACCAAGCCGATCGACTTTGCCGTGCTGCGGCAGGAGATCGACAACAGGCTCGGACAGGCCGCATGACAGCGACCATTCTGTTCGTCGACGACGAGCCCGACCTCGAGGCGCTGGTCCTGCAGAAGTTCCGCAGGCAGATCCGCGAGGGCGCCGTGAAGGTGATGTTCGCCCATGACGGCCTCGAGGCGCTGCAGACGCTCGAACAGAATCCGCATGTCGACATGGTGGTGTCCGACATCAACATGCCCGGGATGGACGGGCTGTCGCTGCTGGCGAAGCTGCAGGAAGCCGAGGACAAGAAGTCGACCGTGATCGTGTCGGCCTATGGCGACATGAGCAACATCCGCACCGCCATGAACCGCGGCGCGTTCGACTTCCTGACCAAGCCGATCGATTTCGGCGACCTCGAAGTCACCATCGACAAGACCATCCGTCATGTCGAGATGCTGCGCGAGGCGCGCCGCCGCCAGGCCGACGCCGAGCGCGCCCATGCTTCGCTGTCGCGCTATTTCTCGCCGCAGATCGCGAGCCGCCTGGTCTCCAAGGGCGAGAGCGACGGCATGGAAGTGGTTCGTCGCGAGGTCGCGGCCATCTTCACCGATGTCACCAGTTTCACCTCGCTGGTGGAGAACATCTCGCCGGAAATTCTCGGCGCATTGCTCAACGAATATATGGGCGGGATGACCGAGATCGTGTTCGCGCATGAGGGCACGGTCGGCAAGATCATCGGCGACGGCATCCACATCCTCTTCAATGCGCCCGGCGATCAGCCGGATTTTGCGACACGCGCGGTCGCCTGCGCGCATGAACTCGATGACTGGGCGGCGGCATTCCGCGATCGCTGGAGATCGAGGGACGTCAATTTCGGCACGACGCGGATCGGCGTGCATGCAGGTCCAGTGCTGGTCGGCAATTTCGGCGGCAAGCGGTTCTTCGACTACACCGCCTATGGCGACACCATCAACACCGCGGCGCGGCTGGAGACCGCCAACAAGCAACTCGGCACGCGAATCTGCGTCAGCGAAACCGTGGCCAGGGCCGCGGAGAATTTCAAGGGCCGGCCGGTCGGCGACATCGTGCTGCGCGGCCGCAGCGAGCCGTTGCGCGTCTATGAGCCGCTGCGCGCCGAGGTGTTTTGCGCGCCGGAAATCGCGCAATATTCGGAAGCCTTTGCCAAGCTCGAGGCTGGCGATGCCGCGGCGATGCCGGCCTTCGCCGCGCTGGTTGGGCTGCACGCCGACGATCCGCTCGCGGGCTTCCACCTGAGGCGGCTCCTCAACGGCGCCAAGGGCGTCCGCATGCAACTGGAATAAGGCAGGATAAACCCGATATGACCAGCGATTTCTCGGCCGGCAATTACCGGCTCATTCCGGCTGTGTTCCAGTATTCGGGCGGAGCGGCGGCGTTGCCCGGTTTCGAGATCGAGCGCGTGCGCTTCGAGAGATGGTTGCCGCTCGCCGAGGGTTTTGCGGCGATCGCAAAATACATCCGGGCGGCCGGACGCCCGCTGACCTCATTCTGCGCCTGCGAACTGCGCTCGCCCGCGGCCTTCACTGATGACGGTTTCCGCAAATTCAACGAGCACTACGTCAAGACGCTGGCGGAGTGGGGCATCTATGACGGCAAGACCAATCCGGTGGCGCGCAGCAATGTCTGCCCCGAGCTCGATCCGCCGTCCGAGCCGTCGTTCTATGCGTTCTCGTTCACGCGGCCGAGCCAGAGCGACACGCCGACCTTCGTGATCGCGGGAAGCGGAGAGGCGCGCGAGGGAGGCGCAACCTATTCCGAACGTACCGTGCGCTATCGCGACCTCAGCCCCGACGGCCTGAAGGAGAAGGTCAGTTTCGTGGTCGACGCCATGGAACGCCGCATGCGTGAGTTCGGAATGGGCTGGAAGGAAGCGACGGCGGTCCAGACCTATACCGTGCACGATTTCCATCCGGTCTTTGCCGACACGCTGGTCCGCCGCGGCGCCGTGCGTTCGGGCCTGACCTGGCATTTCGCGCGGCCACCCGTGATCGATCTCGAATACGAGATGGATTGCCGAAGGGTGATGCGGGAGGTGGTGATCTGACTCGACGAACGTGCTTCTCCTCATCCTGAGGAGGCGCGCAGCGCCGTCTCGAAGGATGAGGCTACGGTGCGGGCCTCATGGTTCTCCTGGCGATGCGAAGCATCGTCCGGAGACGCGCTTCGCGCTCCTCACCATGAGGAGCAAACTACCGTTCCCGCGGGTCCAGCGCGTCGCGCAGGCCGTCGCCGACGAGGTTGAGCGACAGCACCACCAGGAAGATCGCGAGCCCCGGCCAGATCGCCATCCAGGGGGCGTTGGTGAGGAAACGCTGTGCGGCGTTCAGCATGCTGCCCCATGACGGCGAGGGCGGCTGTTGCCCGAGCCCCAGGAAAGACAGCGCGGCCTCGGCGATGATGGCGGCGGCGATCGACAGCGTCGCCTGCACCAGCAGCGCCGGCATGATGTTGGGCAGGATATGGAACAGCGCGATGCGCCAGCGCGGATTGCCCATGGCGCGCGCGGCCTCGACATAATCCTCGACCTTGACGCTCATGACCTGGCCGCGGGTCAGCCGGATGAAGATCGGCGTCGCCGTGACGCCGATCGCGATCATCGCATTGCCGAGGCTTGGGCCGAGAAAGGCGGCGAGCGCAATGGCGAGAATCAGGAACGGGCAGGCCAGCATGGCGTCGGTGATGCGGCTGATCAACGCGTCGATGAAGCCGCCGCGATAGCCGGAGAGCAGTCCGAGCGGCACGCCGATGGTGAGCGCGATGGTGACCGAGATCGCCCCCGCCAGCAGCGAGGCGCGCGCGCCATAGATGACGCGGGCCAGCACATCACGGCCGAGTTCGTCGGTGCCGAACCAGTGGGCGGCGGACGGCGGCTTGCGCACCAGCGTCCAGCTCGTCGCGATCGGGTCATAGGGCGCGACCAGCGGCGCAAGCAGCGCAAGCAGGATGAAGGTCGCGAGCACGACCAGGCCGGCCACCGCGCCCTTGCGCTTGAACAGCCGCCGCAGTGCGCGCCGCGCCGGGCTTTCCAGCTCGTCAGCTGAGGAAATCGGGATGGCGCTGAGGACGGCGTCGGTCATGCGTCAGGCCCGCAGCCGTGGATTGACCAGGATGTAAGCGATGTCGGCGATCAGGTTCAGCGTGATGTAGATCGTCGCCGTGACCAGGACCACGCCCTGCACCACGGCATAGTCGCGGTTGAACACGGCATCGACGATCAGCTTGCCGAAACCAGGGATCGAGAAAATCTGCTCGGTCAGCACCGCGCCGGAGAGCAGCGTGCCGAGCTCCAGCGCGCCGAGCGTGATGACCGGCGTCAGCGCATTGCGCATGGCGTGCTTGAGGATCACCGAGCGCTCGGATAGCCCTTTGGCGCGTGCGGTTCGCACATAGTCGCTCTCCAGCACCTGCAGCATGGCGCTGCGGGTGTGGCGCATCAGGATCGCCGCGATCGCATTGCCGAGCACGAAGGCCGGCATGATGGTGGAGGCCAGACTCGCCTTCAAATTCTCGGTGGGGGGGACGTAGCCCGACGCCGGCAGCCAGCCGAGCTTGATCGAGAACAGGAAGATCAGCATGATCCCGAGCCAGAAATTCGGCGTCGAGATGCCCCACAGCGCAAAGATGTTGGCGCCATAGTCCCAGGCGGTGCCTCTCTTGACGGCTGAGATGATCCCGGCGGGAATGCCGATCAGGAACGCGATCACGATTGCCATCGAGGCAAGCTGCAAGGTCACCGGCAGCTTCTGCTGGATCAGTTCGCGCACCGGCACCTTGATGCGCAGCGACTCGCCAAAATCGCCGGACAGCACGCCCTTGACCCAGTAGATATACTGCACGGGGATCGGCTGATCGAGCCGGTATTGGTGGCGGATCTGCTCGATCACGGCGGGGTCGCGCTCCTCGCCCGCCATGATCAGCGCGGGATCGCCCGGCAAGAGATGCTGCAGCGAGAAGATCAGGATCGACACGAAGAACAGCGTTGGGACCAGCTGGGCGATGCGGCGTGCGAGGAAATTCAGCAATGATCCCTCACTTCAGCTTCAGCCCGATCACGCGCACCAGCCCGTCCGGCATCTGCTTGTAGCCTTCGAGCTTGTTGGTGTGCGCGATCAGGATGCGGCGGTGATAGAGATAGAGGATCGGCTCATCCTCGATGACGAGCTTGGTCAGCTTTTCGTAAATTGCCTTGCGTTGGGCCAGGTCGGTGACGAGCCGCGCGTCGTCCAGTGCCTTATCGGCGTCGGCGTTCCTCCATTCGCTGTTGCTCTGCGGCCCGCCGGTATGCATGAAGACATAGGAATTGCCGTCGGGATCGATGCGTCCGCTCCAAGCCAGCATATAGGCCTGGAAATCACCGGCCTCCGCCTGCTTCAGCGAAGTCGCGAATTCGGTGACGCGGATCTTCATGTCGAAGCCGGCCTCGGCCGCCATCGACTGCACCACCTGCGCGACCGCCTCGGTCTCCGCGCCCTTCGGCACCATGAAGTCGACCGCGACCGGCGGCGTGACGCCGGCTTCCTTCAACAGCGCCTTGGCCTTCTCGACGTCGCGGCCGCGGATCGGAAACGCCTTCTGGTAATAGGGATGATCCGGATTGACCCACTGGTTGCCCGGCTTGAACTCGCCGTTGAACACCACCTGGTTGATGGCTTCGCGATCGATCGAGAGATCGAGCGCCTGCCGCACCTTGGCGGACTGGCTGAGCGGCCCCTTGTTCTTGTCGTGCCCGATATTGAGCGTGATGCCCTGATAGCCCAGCTCGATCGCGGTCGAGAGCTTCAGGTTGGAATCGGCGCGGACATCCTTGATGTCGGTCGCCAGCAGGCGCTCGAGCAGGTCAAGCCCGCCCGATTTCAGGTTGGCGAGCCGCACGGTGGCGTCGACGATCGGCAGGTACACGACCTTGTCGATGAAGACGTTGTCCTTGTTCCAGTAGTCGGTGAATTTCTCGAACACGATACGGTCCTGCTGCACGCGTTCGACGAATTTGTAGGGGCCCGCGCAGACCGGGTGCAGGCCGAACTTGTCGCCGGCGGCTTTGGCCGCCTTTGGCGACATCATCATGCCGGCGCGGTCGGTGAGCTGCGCGATCAGCGGCGAGAACGGTGATTTCAGCACCAGCTTGATGGTGAGGGGATCGACGACCTCGACATGGTCGAGCGCGGCGAGCTCGGGCTTGCGGAATGAGCCGGGGAAAGTCAGGTGCCGTTCGAGCGAGAACTTCGCGGCCTCCGCATCGAGCGGCTCGCCGTCCTGGAATTTCACGTTCGGCCGCAGTTTTATGGTGACTTCCTTGCCGTCGGCGGAGGTCTCGTGCGACAGCGCGAGCTGCGGCACGATGTTGAGCTTCTCGTCGATGTCGAACAGCTTGTCGCACACGGCCGCAAACACGATGCGGCCGACATAGGTGCGCGCCATCGTGGGGTCGAGGACATCGGGGTCTTCGGCAAGCCCGATACGGAGCGTGGTTTCGGCGAACGCGCTCGCCTGGAAGGAAAGCAGCAGTGCCGCTGCGGCCGCAGCCATTCGCCAGAACTTCATCGCAACTGTCCCCTCGTTACACCGCCGCCGGTCGGCCGACTATATCAACACCGCTCGCCGCCGGTCCTTCCTCCGAAAGGCTGAAGGCGGCGACCAGTTTCTCCAATGCCGGCGAAAAGCCGCCATCGGCAGGAACCACGCCTTCCGCGGAGGGCAGTTCCGCCGCCCGATGGCAGGCAGTTGCATGTCCAACTGGTTGTCCAACTGGTTGTCCAACGGATTGTCCAAGTGCATGTCCCGTGCCATCTGCGATCAGTTGCGGCACCTCGGTGCGGCAGCGCTCGACCACGAAAGGACAGCGGGTATGGAAGCGGCAGCCGGAGGGCGGATTGAGCGCGCTCGGCATCTCGCCCTGCAGGATCATGCGGGCTCGCCTCGCTTGCGGCTTCGGCACCGGAATGGCCGACAGCAACGCGCGGCTGTAGGGATGGCGGGGCGAGGCGAACAGCGCCTGCGTCTCGGCAGTCTCGACTATGCCGCCGAGATTCATCACGGCAACGCGGTCGGCGATGTGTTTCACCACGGCCAGGTCGTGCGAGACGAAGATGTAGGACAGGCCGAGCCGTTCCTGCAGGTCGTGCAGCAGGTTCAGGATTTGCGAGCGGATGGAAACGTCGAGCGCGGAGACCGGCTCGTCGCAGATGATCAGTTTCGGCTCGACCGCGAGCGCGCGCGCGATCGCGATGCGCTGGCGCTGGCCGCCCGAAAATTCGTGCGGGTAACGGCGCGCGAAGCGCGGCTCGAGACCGACGAGGCGCAGCAATTCCTCGACCCGCGCGCGGCGCGCGTTCGCTGGCACCAGCTCATGCAGCGCCAGCGGCTCGCCCAGGATCTGGCCGACCGTCATGCGGGGATTCAGCGACGCGTAGGGATCCTGGAAGATGATCTGCGCCTGCCGGCGGAACGCGCGCAGCTCATTGGCATCGAGCGCGAGCAGATCGCGGCCCTCGAAACGCACGCTACCGGCATCCGGCTCGATCAGCCGCAGCACCAGCCGGCTGACGGTAGATTTGCCGCAACCGGATTCGCCGACCAGCGCCAGCGTCTCGCCGGCTTCGACATGGAAGCTGACGCCGTCGACGGCGCGCACAAACGATGTCGGGCGGCCGAACAGATTGCGCGAGGCCGGAAAATGCTTGACGAGGTTTTCGGCTTCGAGGAGCGCGGTCACGACACCAGCCTTTCCAAGGGCGCGCGGATGCAGCGCGAGGCGTGGCCGGGCGAAAGTTCGCGGAGTGGCGGCGGGGCCCTGGTGCAGGCGTCGAGCACAAAGGGACAGCGCGCCGCGAAGCGGCAGCCCGCGGGCGGATTCGCCATGTTCGGCACCATGCCCTCGATGGTGGCGAGATGATCCGTGCGGCGATCGAGCCGCGGGATCGAGCCGAGCAGGCCGACCGTGTAGGGATGCTGCGGCGAAGAAAACAGCTCATCGACGGCCGCGCGCTCGACGATTTCGCCGGCGTACATCACCGCGACCTCGTCGCAGACCTCGGCGACTACGCCGAGATCGTGGGTGATCAGGATGATCGCCGCGCCGCTTTCGGCCTTGAGCTCGCGCATCAGTTCCAGGATCTGCGCCTGCAGCGTCACGTCAAGCGCGGTGGTCGGCTCGTCGGCGATCAGCAGCCGCGGATCGCAGGCCAGCGCCATCGCGATCATCACGCGCTGGCGCATGCCGCCGGAGAGCTTGTGCGGATATTCGTCGATGCGTTTCTCGGGCGAGGGGATGTGGACCCGGCGCAAGAGCTGGATCGCCCGCTCGCGCGCAGAGCGGCGCGATCCGCCGCGATGGCGCAGGATGGTCTCGATGATCTGGTCGCCGATGGTGAAGCTCGGATTGAGCGAGGTCATCGGCTCCTGGAAGATCATGGCGAGGCGATTGCCCCGGAGGTCGCGCAGCGTCTCGTCGCCGGCTTTGAGGAGATCGAAACCGTCGAAGCGGATCGAGCCCGAGACTTCGGCCGATTGTTTTGAGAGCAGGCCCATGATCGCAAGCGACGTCACGCTCTTGCCGCAGCCGGATTCGCCGACCAGTCCGAGCGTGGCGCCGTTGGCGACCGAAAGATCGACGCTATCGACCGCATGCGTGGTGCGCCCGTCATCGCCATGAAACAGCACGCGCAGGCGCTGGATGTCGATCAGCGGGCTTGCGGTCATTTCTCGCCTGCAAGTGCGGCCTCGATGCCGGCATCGATGGTCGCGCGATCGGTGATCCCGGCCGGGTTCTGCCGGGTCGGCAGAAACTGGCGGAAATGCACCCAGCGTTCGTGGCTGACGCGCTCCAGCCGCTCCAGTTCGGACAGGGGATCGGCATGGTCATCAACGCGCAGGTCGAGCGCGGACCATTCCTCCGTGTCGTGGATCACGAGCGCCGCCGACTGCTTGCCGCGCTTGTCGCCGCCTGCCGCCTCGCCCGCGCGCATCGCCGCGATCAGGCGCCGAGCAAAGGGCAAGTCTTTGCTCGCGGCATAGGCCTTCGCCGTATCGTCGAGCACGCGCGGGCCAGCGAGCATGTTGCCCGCGATGGAGAAGCCGTCGCCGGCGAGATGGCCGCACCAGTCGACGCAGTCCTTGCCGGTGTGCGCGGCGATGCGGCCCTGCGCATCCATGATGTGGAGTTGCCGGCTCTCGCGCCCGCTGTCGCCTGCGAGCAGGGCCGCGACGATGTCTTGAGGACTCTTGCCCTCGCGCAACATCCTCACGCCGTCGATGCCGTAATAGGGGTTGACCAGCGCCTGCGTCGCGACGCCGCCGATCCCGGCGGCGATATGCGGCACCCGCGCTCCAACAGCGAAAAATTTCGTCGCGACTGCGATGCCGAACTGGCAGGTCACGCCGTCTCTCGCGATGATCGACCAGGTCATCTCAAACCTTCCCCCTCTCCCCGCTCTTTGCGGGGCGAGGTGGAGTCTGAGGCTCGCGCAGCGGTCTGATGCGAAATCATCTCTTCCTAGCGTCCGGCGGCGTAGCCTTGCATGCCGCGCGGATTGGCGGCGGCGCGGCGGCGTTTGCCGACGCGGGAGGCCGCCGTGAGACGGCCTTCCGACCAGTCGGGGCCGGTCTCGACCACATGGCCACGGTGGGCCAGCTCGTCGCGGCTCGCCTTCGGCACGCGGTTCTCGACCACGAGCACGCCGGGCCGTGCCGTGCGTGGCCAGAACGAGATCGGGAAATGCTCGGAGTGCCAGGCCGGCGCGTCGATCGCCTCCTGCAGATTCATGCCGGCGTGGACGTGGCGCAGGAAGAACTGCGTGATCCACTGGTCCTGCTGGTCGCCGCCGGGCGAGCCCCAGGCGAGATACGGCTCGCCGTCGCGCAGCGCCATGGTCGGCGACAGCGTGGTGCGCGGCCGCTTGCCGGGCGCGAGCGACGCCGGGTGGTTTTCCTCGAGCCAGAACATCTGCGCGCGGCTGCCGAGGCAGAAGCCGATATCGGGAATGACGGGGGAAGATTGCAGCCAGCCGCCCGACGGGGTCGCCGAGATCATGTTGCCTGATGTGTCGATGATGTCGAAATGCACGGTGTCGCCGCGCACCTCGCCGAAGCGGCCGACCGTCGGCTCGCCCGCGCCCATGGCGCCGACCGCCTCGCGATGGCCCTCGGCGCGGCGGAGCTTCACGACCGAGCCAAAACCTTCGACCGAGCCCGGAATGAAATCGAGCGAGGCTTTTTCCGAGATCAGCTTGCGCCGCTCGTCATTATAGGCGTCCGACAGCAGCGTCTGGATCGGAATCTCGTTGAACTCGGGATCGCCGTAGAACTTCTCGCGGTCGGCATAAGCGAGCTTGGCGCATTCGATCTGCAGATGAATGAACTCGGGCCCTGTCGGATCGAGTCCGTCGAGCTGGAAACCCCTAAGCAGCGCGAGTTGCTGCAGATTCACAGGGCCCTGGCTCCAGACGCCGCATTTCTGCACGGTGTAGCGGCCGTAATCATAGGTGAGCGGCGCCTCGACCGTCGGCACCCAGCGCGCCATGTCATCTGCCGAGAGTACGCCCTTGTGCGGCGAGCCCGAGACGTCCATGACTTCCTGGGTGCGGCAGAACCTGCCGATCGCCTCCGCCACAAAACCATGCGACCAGGTTTTTCGTGCGCGCTCGATCTGGGCGACGCGATCGGATCCCGCGCTTTCCGCTTCCTTCAGGATGCGGGCATAGGTCTCCGCCATCTTCTGGTTGGTGAAGATGGTGCCGGGTTTTGGGACCTCGTTGTTGGGGAGATAGACCGCCGCCGAGGTCGGCCAGTGTTTGCGGAACAAATTCTCGACCGTCTGGATCGTGGCGGACGCGCGCTCGACCAGCGGAAAGCCATTGCTGGCATAGGATATCGCGGGCTCCAGCACGTCGCGCAGCCGCATTGTGCCGTAGTCGCGCAGCAGCAGCATCCAGGATTCGAAGGTGCCGGGAACACAGGCTGCGAGCAGCCCGGTGCCGGGCACCATCTCCAGCCCCTCGGCCTTGTAGTGCGCAATCGTTGCCTTCGCCGGCGCCGGACCCTGGCCGCAGATCACCTGGGTCACGCCGCGCTTGACGTCGTGCACAATGATGGGCACATCGCCGCCGGGGCCGTTCAGATGCGGCTCGACCACCTGCAAGGTGAAGGCAGTTGCAACGCCGGCATCAAAGGCGTTGCCGCCCTTTTCCAGTATGGCCATCCCGACCGCGGTCGCGATCCAGTGGGTCGAGGTTACGACGCCAAAAGTGCCTTCGATTTCGGGGCGCGTCGTGAACGGATCGGGATTGATGTTGCTGGCCATGGGCTTTTGTCCTTCTTTGGAAGCGGGCGCACTTGATCACAGCGGGGCGGTCCTGCCAACTGGCATGCCAGCCGCTCGCTCCCCCGTGATCAGGCAGGCGCAGGCGCCAGATTAACCGCGTGACAGGCGACGCCGTCGATCAGCGCGGGCGCCTCCTTGCGGCAGAGGTCGAAGGCCAGCGGGCAGCGCGGGTTGAAGGCGCAGCCCGGCGGTGGATCGATCGGGTTGGGGATTTCCCCTTTGACCGGAATGCGCTGGCGGCCGGACATCGCGAGATCGGGCACCGCGCCCAACAGCATCTTGGTGTAGGGCATGCGCGGCCGGCTGAAGAGCTCGCGGCCTTCCGCGATCTCGACAATGCGGCCGAGATACATCACCCCGATGCGGTTCGCCATATGGCGGACCACGGCGAGGTTGTGGCTGATGAAGAGATAGGTCAGGCCGAACTTGTCCTGCAGGTCGCGCATCAGGTTGAGGATCTGCGCCTGCACCGAGACGTCGAGCGCCGAGGTCGGCTCGTCGCAGACGATGAATTCTGCATTGGAGGCGAGTGCGCGGGCGATCGCGATACGCTGACGCTGGCCGCCGGAAAATTCATGTGGGAATTTGGTGCCGTCATCGGGATGGAGGCCAACCAGGCCCAGAAGTTCGCCGACGCGATCCCTGATCTGGCGCTCGCCCTGGATCAGGTTGAAGGCGCGGATCGGCTCGGCCACGATCGCATCGACCCGAAAGCGCGGGTTGAGGCTCGCATAGGGGTCCTGGAACACCATCTGGATGCGACGGCGCAGCCGCTGGCGAACCTGGGACCGCTTCGCATCGGTCATGGAAACACCGTCGATCACGACTTCGCCGGAGCTTGGCGGCAACAGGCCGACCATCATGCGCGCGACGGTGGTCTTGCCCGAGCCGGATTCGCCGACGAGGGCAAAGGTCTCGCCCTTGCGGATGTCGAAGGTGACGCCGTCGACCGCCTTGAGATATTCGAGATGACCGCCTTCGAGCACGCGGTTGAGCCATGGCTTCGAGACGTCGAACACGCGCCGCAGATTTTTGACGTCGACAAAGCTCATGCCGCGCTGTCCTTCATCGAGGCATCATAGAGATGGCAGGCGACGGCCTGCGCGCCGTGGCGGATCGGCTCCGGCCGCTCGATGCGGCAGCGGTCGAAGGTGAACGCGCAGCGCGGATTGAAGGGGCAGCCCGGCGGAATGGCCGAGAGCCGCGGCATCGAGCCGGGAATCTGCACCAGCCGCTTGTCTTCGCCCGCGAGCGTCGGGATCGCGCCCATCAGGCCCTTGGCGTAGGGATGCAGCGGGTTGCGCACCACGTCCTGCACCGGGCCGATCTCGGCGACACGGCCGGAATACATCACCGCGACGCGGTCGCAGGTCTCGGCGATCACGCCCATGTCATGGGTCACCAGCATCACGGCGGTGCCGTGGTCGCGGCCGAGCCGCTTGATCAGCGTGATGATCTGCGCCTGCACGGAGACATCGAGCGCGGTGGTCGGCTCGTCGGCGATGATCAGCTCCGGCTCGGCGCAGATCGCGAGCGCGATCACCACACGCTGACGCATGCCGCCGGAAAACTCGTGCGGATAGGCATCGATGCGCTTGTCGGGGGCGGGAATGCCGACTTCGGCGAGCAGATCAATGGCGCGCTTGCGCGCGGCATGTTGCGACAGATTGGTGTGGGTTCGGATGGTCTCGACCAGCTGATCGCCAATTCGGTACAGCGGA
>DATMNV010000175.1:0-38245 GCA_035568535.1 Bradyrhizobium sp. | reverse complement strand
CCGGCGCGCTGAAGGATGTTTCGTTCCCGACCATCGCCGGCACCGGCCCGAACGGCGCCATCGTGCACTATCGCGTCACCCGCAAGAGCAACCGGCGGATTGCGCTTGGCGATCTGCTGCTGATCGATTCCGGCGCGCAATATGAAGACGGCACCACCGACGTCACCCGCACCATCGCGATCGGCGAACCGACCGCGGAAATGCGCGACCGGTTCACCCGGGTGCTGCGCGGCCATATCGCGATCGCGCGCGCAGTGTTTCCCGACGGCACCACCGGCGCGCAGCTCGACACGCTGGCGCGGCAATTCCTCTGGCAGGCCGGCATCGATTTCGAGCACGGCACCGGCCATGGCGTCGGCAGCTATCTCTCCGTGCATGAGGGGCCTGCGCGGATATCAAAGCTGGGCACCACGCCGCTGAAGCGCGGCATGATCCTTTCCAACGAGCCCGGCTATTACAAGGCCGACGGGTTTGGCATCCGCATCGAGAACCTCGAACTGGTGACCGCGGCTGACGTTAGCGGTGCCGAGAAGCCGATGAACGCGTTCGAGACGTTGACCTTTGCGCCGATCGACCGGCGCCTGATCGACGTGAAGATGCTCAATGCTGCGGAACTCGAATGGCTCAATGCGTATCATGCGCGAGTGCGCGACGTGGTGCATTCGCAGCTCGACGACACCGACCGTCTCTGGCTCGACGTCGCGACTGCGCCGCTTTGATCGCATCTTCGTCATTCCGGAGCGCGCGTAAGCGCGAGCCCGGAATGACGCGTTCAATAGCAGGCGCTGCCCGTTATTATAACAGCCGCGAAATCGGCATGGCCGCATGCCGAAACGTCCGTAGGCGCGCGCGACGATCCCGCTAGAGTCGACTCAACATTTATTGAATCGGACCCGAGCCTTCAGCGCATGCATGGAGTGATCAAGCAGCCTTCGGCCGCAAGCGAGAACGACCTCGCGACGTCGCGTCTCATGCTGCTGCTGCTCGTCCTGATGACGGGCATAGCGCCGATCTCGCTCTATATGCTGGTGCCGGCGCTGCCGATATTGGCGACCACCTTCGGCCGCGACATCTCGATCGCGCAAATGACGGTGTCGCTCTACATGGTCGGCATTGCCTGCTCGCAGATCATCATGGGGCCGCTGTCGGACAAGTTCGGCCGCCGTCCGATTCTCCTGGCCGGGCTTAGCCTCATGCTCGCGGCCAGCGTCGCCTGCAGCTTCGCCGACAACCTGCCGCAACTGATCGCGGCGCGCTTCTTCCAGGCGCTGGGAGGGGCGAGCGGCATGGTGATCAGCCGCGCCATCATCCGCGATCTCTATCCACGCGAGCGCGTCGGCGCCATGATCAGCCTGGTCATCGCTGTCATGATGATCGCGCAGATGCTCTCTCCGCTCACCGGCGGTCTGCTGGAGACCGCATTTGGCTGGCGCGCGATCTTCTATCTCATCACCGCCGCCGCGCTGACCATCACGGTCGGCGTCGCGTTCGCCTTGCCGGAGACGCGCCGCGCCCGCGCGGAAGGCGCGGATTTCCGCGGTGATGTCGGCAAGCTGGTCAAGAGCCGCGCTTTTGTCGGCTTCGTGCTGTGCCAGGTGCTGGCTTCGCAAATCATCTTCACTTTTGCCGGCGGCGGTCCCTACATCGTCGTGACGCAGATGGGCCGGACCAGCGCCGAATATGGCGCGTGGTTTGCGACGACGGGCTTTGCGTATCTGGTCGGCAATCTCTTCTGCGTGCGGTTTGCGCCGCGCCATCAGCTGGAGAAGCTGATCTGGTTCGGGCTGATGCTGCAGTTCGGCGGCAGCGCGCTGAACCTGATCTGGAGCTTTGCCGGCGTCAATCAGACGCCGGCCTGGCTGTTCGGCACGCAGATGATCGTGATGGTCGGCAATGCCTTTGTGATGGCCAACTCCGCAGCCGGCGCGATCAGCGTCCGCCCCGAGGCCGCCGGCACCGCCTCCGGCGCCATGGGTTTTCTGCAGATGGGCGTGGGCTCGCTGGTCTCGCAATTCGGCGCCTGGCTCGGCGGCCACTCCACCACCACGCTGCCACTGACGTCGGCAATCTTCGCGATCTCGATCGCCTGCGCCTCGACCATGATCTTCCTGGTGCCGCGCCGCGACGTCGTCGTCAGTGAGGAGCTGATCGAGCAGGCGGAGGAGGAAGAACAGGGGATGATGTGAGGGGGTGCAACCGCATACTTCGCTGTCATGCCCCGCTCTAAGCGGGGCATCCAGTACGCCGCGGCCTCTCGGTCAAGGACTACCGTCTCTGGAATACCGGATCACCCGCTTTCGCGGGTGATGACAGTTGAATGTGGGATCGGCAGCGGGGCCTATCCCCCCACCAGCTTCAGCCACTCATCTTCCGTCAGCACCGTCACCCCGTGCTTCTGCGCTTCCGCAAGCTTTGAGCCGGCGCCGGGACCCGCCACCAGATAATCCGTCTTCTTCGACACCGAACCCGCGGCCTTGGCGCCGAGACGTTCGGCCATCGCCTTGGCTTCGTCGCGGGTCATCTTCTCCAGTGAGCCCGTGAACACCACCGTCTTGCCGGCAATCGCCGAATTGCCCTTCGGCTTCTCGGCATCGAGGATCTCGTCGAGTTCCTTGGTCAGCCGTTCGACAATGCCGCGGTTGTGGCTCTCGCCGAAATAGGCGCCGACGCTCTGGATCACGGTCTCGCCGATCTGGTCCAGCGCATCCATTTCCGCGATCGCCTCCTCGTCGCCCTTGGCGACCTTCAGCCCGGCATCATGGAACGCCTGCCAGGAGCCATAGCCGCGCGCCAGCGCCAGCGCCGTGGTCTCGCCGACATGGCGCATGCCGAGCGCGTAGATAAAGCGTTCCAGCGCAATCCGACGCCGGCTCTCGATCGCGGCAAAGAGATTGCGTATCGAGGTTTCGCCGTAGCCTTCGATCTCTTCAAGTTTCAGTTTTGCGTTGCGCTTCGGCAGTGTAAAAATGTCGGCGGGTTCCTTTACCCATCCCTCGTCGAAGAAATACTGCAGCTGCTTCTCGCCGAGGCCGTCGATGTCGAAGGCGCGGCGCGACACGAACAGCTTCAGGTGCTCGATCTTCTGATAGGGACAGGCGAACTCGCCGCTGCAGCGGGCGCGCGAGCCCTCCTCGCCCGTGGCTGTTTCTTCGCGCACCACGTCGGTGTGCAGCGGGCACGGGCATTTCTTCGGGAAATGAAATTCCTTGGCGTCCTTCGGCCGCTTGTCGATGACGACATCGACCACCTGCGGGATCACGTCGCCGGCGCGCTGGATCACGACGGTGTCGCCGATCCGGATATCGCGGCCCTCGCGCAGCTGCTCGCCGTCGCCGCCGATGCCCCTGATGTAATCCTCATTGTGCAGCGTCACGTTCTGCACGATGACGCCGCCGACGCCGACCGGCTCGAGCTTGCCGACCGGCGTGAACGATCCGGTGCGGCCGACCTGGATCTCGATGTCGCGCAGCACGGTCGTGGCGCGCTCGGCCGGGAATTTGTGCGCGATCGCCCAGCGCGGCGTGCGCGAGACGAAGCCGAGCCGCTCCTGCCAGTCGATGCGGTCGACCTTGTAGACGACGCCGTCGATGTCGTAGTCGAGTTCGGCGCGCTGCTCCTCGATCTTGCGATGGAATGCGATCAGCTGCTCGACCGAATGACACAGCTTTGTCAGCGGGTTGGTCGTGAAGCCGCAGCGCTCGAACCAGTGGATCATGCCGGACTGCGTTTCTTCCGGCATCGCGCTCATCTCGCCCCAGGCATAGGCGAAGAAGCCCAGTGGCCGCGAAGCGGTGATACCCGGGTCCTTCTGCCGCAGCGAGCCGGCGGCCGAATTGCGCGGATTGACGAAGATGGTGTCGCCGGCCGCTTTCTGCCGCTCATTCAGCGCCAGGAACCCCTTCTTGGTCATGTAGACCTCGCCGCGCACCTCGCAGATGTCAGGGATGTTGCGACCCTTGAGCTTGTGCGGCACGTCCTTCAGCGTGCGGATATTGGCGGTGACGTCCTCGCCCTCGGCGCCGTCGCCGCGCGTCGCGGCCGTGACGAGTTCGCCGCCTTCGTAGCGCAGCGACATCGAGAGCCCGTCGATCTTGGGCTCCGCGGAGAAATCGATCTTGTCATCGGGCAATTTCAGGAAACGCACGATACGGCCGGCGAAATCGATCACGTCCTGTTCGGCAAAGGCGTTGTCGAGCGAGAGCATCGGCACCGCGTGGCGGACCTTCTTGAATCGACCCGACGGCGCCGCGCCGACCTTCTGCGATGGCGATTCGGAGGTGACGAGGTCCGGAAAACGCTTCTCGATCGCGTTGAAGCGCCGGCGCAGCGCGTCGTATTCGGCGTCGGTGACGCTGGGCGCGTCGTCCTGATAGTAGCGCTTGTCGTGGCCTTCGAGCTCCAGCGCAAGCCGCATATGCTCGACCTTGGCCTGCGCCTTGGTGAGGTCGGCGACATCGGGGAGTTTTTTGGCTTTCGCAGCTTTGGCCATGACGAAAATCTATGCCGTCGCTGCCTTCAGCAGCCGCTCCGCCGCGGCCCTTGCCTCGGCGGTGATCTCGGCGCCGGCGAGCATGCGGGCGATCTCCTCGCGGCGATGATCGGCGGCGAGCGCGTTGACGCGGGTGGCGACGCGCTTGCCCTTGTCGAGCGCATCCTTGGAGATCAGCAAGTGTTGATTCGCGCGGGCGGCGACCTGCGGCGCGTGCGTCACCGCCATCACCTGCACCTTTCCCGCAAGCCGCGCCAGCCGCGAGCCGATCGCATCCGCGACCGCGCCGCCGACGCCGGTATCGATTTCGTCGAACACCAGCGTGGGCGCCGAGCCGCGATCGGCCAGCACCACCTTCAGCGCCAGCAGGAAGCGCGACAGCTCGCCGCCGGAAGCGACCTTCATCAGCGGTCCCGGCCTCGTGCCGGGATTGGTCTGTACCCAGAACTCGATGCGGTCGAACCCTTGCGGCCCGGGCGACGCCGGATCGCTCTCCAGCTGCGTTGTGAAGGTCGCGCGGTCGAGCTTCAGCGGCGGCAGTTCAGCATTCACGGCCTTGTCGAGTTTTTGCGCGGATTTCTCGCGCGCCACCGAAAGCTTTTTCGCCGCCGCGCCATAGCGCTGGTCGGCCTCCTCGGCAGCAGCGACGAGCTTTTTCAGCTGCTCGGCGCCGGCGTCGATCCGCGCCACGTCGGCAGCATACTTCGCGGCAAGCGCCGCCAGCCCATCGACCGGTGTATTGTATTTGCGCGAGGCGGCGCGCAGCGCGAACAGCCGCTCCTCGATCCGCTCCAGCTCCAGCGGATCGAAATCGGCCGCGGCCAGCGCTGCGGCGAGATGCTGGTCCGCCTCCTCCAGCGCATTGATCGCGGTGTCGATTGCCTTCACCGCCGGTTCGACCAGGGAAGGCGAAATCGCCGCGCGGCGTTCCAGCCGCCGCACCGCCGCCGACAGTGCCGCCACCGGCGAATGATCGCCGCCGACGGCGTCCTGCGCCTCGCGCAGATCGGCGGCGATCTTCTCGCCCTGCATCATCACCGTGCGGCGGTTGGCGAGCGTCGTCTCCTCGCCGTCCTGGGGCGCGAGCGTCTTCAGTTCATCGGAAGCATGGCGCAAATAGTCCGCTTCGCGTGCGGCGCGTTCCATGCCGGCGCGGTGCTCGTCGAGCGCACTGTTTGCCGTGCGGCGCGCGTCCCAGAGCTTTTCCAGCGCCGCGACGTCCTTCTCCAGCCCCGCAAATGCATCGAGCAGCCGCCGGTGCGTCGCGGCATCGACCAGCGCGCGCTCGTCGTGCTGGCCGTGGATTTCGACCAGTGCGCTGCCGACAGCCTTGAGCGTCTGCACCGAGATCGACTGGTCGTTGATGAAAGCGCGGGTGCGGCCGTCGGCGAGTTGCACCCGGCGCAGGATCATCTCGCCGGTATCATCCAGGCCGTTGTCGGAGAGTATAGCGGTCGCCGGATGACCCTTCGGCACATCGAACACGGCGGTGACCTGGCCCTGCTCTGCGCCGTGGCGCACGAGGCCGGCATCGCCGCGGCCGCCGAGCGCGAGCGCAAAGGCGTCGAGCAGGATCGACTTGCCCGCGCCGGTCTCGCCGGTCAGTACCGCCAATCCCCTGGAGAATTCGATATCGAGCCGTTCGATCAGGACGATGTCGCGGATCGACAGACGCGCCAGCATGCGAGATGCAATCCTAGCCGAGGCCCATCTTCTTGAAGGCCCTGGAGATATAGGAACCCTGATTCTCGCTCGGCTCGAGACCGCCGGACTTTACAAGATTATAGGCGTCCTTGTACCAGCGGCTGTCAGGAAAATTGTGGCCAAGCACGGCAGCCGCGGTCTGCGCCTCGCCGACGATGCCGAGCGCCATATAGGCCTCGGTCAGCCGCGCCAGCGCCTCCTCGACGTGACGGGTGGTCTGGTAGCGCGTGACCACGGTCTTGAAGCGGTTGATCGCGCCGATATAGTTCCGCTTCTCGAGCTCGTCGCGGCCGATGGCCATTTCCTTGCCGGCGAGCTGGTCGCGCGCACCCTCGAGCTTGGCCTTGGCGCTGACGGCATATTCCGACGTCGGATATTTGCGAATCACCTCTTCCAGCGAGGCCATCGCCTTCTCGGTGCGGCCCTGGTCGCGAGAAATGTCGGGGATCTGGTCGTAATGCGAAGCGGCGATCAGGTATTGCGCGTAGGCCGCGTCCGGGCTGCCGGGATGCAAGGTCACGTAGCGCGTCGCAGCGCCAATGCAGCTGTCGTAGTCGCCTGCGTTATAGGAGGAATAGGCCGACATCAGCAGCGATTTGCGCGCCCATTCGGAATAAGGATGCTGGCGGTCAACTTCCTCGAATTTCTTGTTGGCCGCTTTGGCATCCTTCTTCTCGTTCATCAGGTACAAGCCCTCATTATAGAGCTTGTCCGCCGGCTCATCGACGAAGGTGTCGTCCTTCGCCAAGAACTTGTCCCACAGCGCGCCAGTGCCGCAGCCGCTCAAGGTCAGCGCGAGCAAAATCAGCGACGCGGCAAGCCGCAGCCGCCCGAGAGCAGCCGACATCTGAAATTCGCGCGTGACACGCTGTACCGACATGAGCCTCAAAACCTGACGCCTCTCAATGCGGTGGGTTGCGCTACCCGCCTTGCGCCATGAACATCGGTCATGAACGCAGTTATCGCCGCGGCCCTGGCGCCTTTCGCAACCAAGGCCTGTGTAACCGAAAAAACCCCGTTAACCTATCGCATAGGCAGGCATTTCGCCCGGATTAAGGCGACTCCAGGGAGCCGCAGTCGATCATGGTTAATACAGGTAAATAACCGCCTAAAGCGCTTCGCGCTTTAGCTTATTGATTGCGCATGATCTTTTCGGAAAACCGGTTCCCACTTTTCCGGATCAAGCGCTGAGGCACGAGAATCGGCCCGATTGGGCGTCAGGATACGTCCGGGCCGTAGGCCGCGGCGATACGTCCGGCCACGATACCGCGGCCGATCTCGGCCTGGGTACGGGGACGCCGCACGGCCTCGCCCTCCACCACCCGCCAGGCGCTGCGGTCGGACATCAGCGCCGTCAGCACGGCGTGGTTGAGCTTGTGGCCGCCACAGACCGAACGATAGGCGGCGAGCAGCGGCAGGCCGGCCAGCGCGAGGTCACCGATCGCGTCGAGCACCTTGTGGCGGGCGCATTCGTCGGCGTAGCGGAGCCCTTCAGGATTGAGCAGGCGCTCATCGTCGAACACGATCGAGTTTTCGAAGGAGGCACCGAGCGCGAAACCCGCGCGCCAGAGCCGCGCCACGTCATTCATGAAGCCGAAGGTGCGGGCGCGGCAAATCTCGCGACGGAACCCTTCCGCGCTGAGTTCCAGTGCGTATTTCTGGCAGCCGATTACCGGATTGGCGAAGTCGATCTCGGCCTCCGCGCGGAAACCGGTCGCGTACGGACGCAGTTCGCCAAAGCTGTCGCCGATCGCGACCTGCACCGGCTTCAGCACCTGGATGAAGCGGCGCGCCGCCGACTGGCTGACAATACCGGCCTGCTCGATCGCGGTGACAAAGGCTGCGGCACTGCCGTCCATGATCGGCGCTTCGGGGCCATTGATTTCGATGGTGGCGTTGTCGACGCCCATGCCGCGCAACGCGGCCAGCACGTGCTCGACGGTGGAAACCAGCGGGCCCTCGGCATCGCCCAGCACGGTCGCAAATTCGGTGGCGATCACGGCGGCGGAGGTCGCCTGCACTTCGCGGTCGCCGCCCTCAACTCCGGTGCGCACAAAAATAAGACCCGCATCCACTGACGCAGGTCCGATGGTGAGGCTGACGGGGGAACCGGAATGAACACCGACACCCGTCACGGTGGCCTGCGAGCGAAGCGTTGTTTGCCGGCTTAATTTCATGCGAAGACCGCCCACTACGACCTACCCAACGACCAGACCGGCTCGCCAGCCCGCGAGCCCCGTGCCGATTCGTTTCGCTAGGTATCCCCAAGTCGCGGCAACCATAATCTTCGCCCCAAAGAGCGCCAACTCACGCTTCTTTACCGATTGTTACCCCATCTATGCCGCATTCGCGCCAAGGCTTGACCAAACTGAAACGCGGCGGAGGATGATCGGCGCTTCCTAAGTGGACCACCAACTACATAATTAATTATTTAAAATCAGCCTCTTACGGAAATGTTACGGGCCGCGATCGGGCTCAAAGCAAAGGCCCCGGCTCTCATGAGCCGGGGCCTTTTTCATCGCCCAAATTGTAACAATCCTCAGGTCGCCTGACGGCGGAGAAAGGCGGGGATATCAAGATGGTCGTCGCCCTGTGGCGTCGGTGCAACAGGTGCGGGGCGGCCATGGTGGTCCAGACCCTGCGGCGCGGGCCGACGCGCATACTCTGATACCGGCTCATTGCCCGCGATCTGCTCCTGCACGGTCCGCTTGGCGGCGGGCTTGCGCTCGGGCAGCGGCGGCATCGCCGGCATGGCGGGGCCGGAGGCGCGGGCGGCGATCGGCGGCTCGCTGTCCTCGTCGCGGCGGCCGAGGCCGACATTGGCTAGGCGCTGCAGCAGCGAAAGCCGGGATTTTTGCGGATGCTCCTCCTCCGAATCGCCCCGAGCCTGGCGGATTTCGGCCTGGGCCGGCATCGGCAGGTCCTCGAATTTCGGCATCCGCGGCGAGCGGCCGGCCGGACGCTCGGCCTGCTGCGGGATGAAGGTTTCCGGGGTCATCGGCTCTTCGACCGGCTGGCCATGAGCCGCGCCATGGTCGGGGAACAGCGAGGGCTTCTGCGCGATCGGACGCACCGTAACGTCGCCGTAGGATGCCGGCTGCACAGGTCCGGCGGGTGGGGCTTCCGGGGCAACCGCGGCGGCAATCGCCGCAAGCGCGGCACGCTCGACATTGCTTGCGGGGCGCAGCGCCGGCCCGGGAACCGCGGACGAACCCTGGGCTTCGAGCTTGGCGGCGCGTTCGGCGAGCCGCGCATTGTCGGCGCGAAGCCGCGCGGTCAGGTCGGCGAGGCGATTCTCGGGCACGTGGCCGGTCACGACGGGGGTCGCGGGGGTGGCCGCCGGCGCGGTAGCGCCGCGCATCAGCTGCGCCTGCTCGATACCGGTCGCCACGACCGAGACGCGGATCAGGCCGTCGAGCGATTCGTCGAAGGTCGCGCCGACGATGATGTTGGCGTCCTGGTCGACCTCCTCGCGGATACGGGTCGCGGCTTCGTCGACTTCGAACAAGGTCAGATCCTTGCCGCCAGTGATCGAGATCAAGAGGCCGCGGGCGCCCTTCATCGAGCTATCGTCGATCAGCGGGTTGGCGATCGCAGCTTCGGCCGCCGTCAGCGCGCGCTTGTCGCCGGAGGCCTCGCCGGTGCCCATCATTGCCTTGCCCATTTCCCGCATCACCGCCCTCACGTCGGCGAAGTCGAGGTTGATCAGGCCTTCCTTGACCATCAGGTCGGTGATGCAGGCGACGCCCGAGTAGAGCACCTGGTCGGCCATGGCGAAGGCGTCGGCGAAGGTGGTCTTTTCGTTGGCGACCCGGAACAGGTTCTGATTCGGGATGATCAGCAGGGTGTCGACCACCTTGTGCAGCTCGCTGATGCCGGCTTCCGCGGTGCGCATGCGGCGGGCCCCTTCGAAGTGGAAGGGCTTGGTGACAACGCCGACGGTGAGGATGCCCATTTCGCGCGCGGTCTTGGCAATGACAGGAGCGGCGCCCGTGCCGGTGCCGCCGCCCATGCCGGCGGTGACGAACACCATGTTGGCACCCGAAAGATGATCGCGGATTTCGTCGATCACTTCCTGCGCGGCGGCAGCCCCCACATCCGGCTGCGAACCGGCGCCGAGGCCCTGGGTGACCTGCGTGCCCATCTGGATGATGCGCGGGGCCTTCGACATCGTCAGCGCCTGCGCGTCGGTGTTGGAGACGACGAAGTCGACCCCCTGCAGGCCCGCCGTGATCATGTTGTTGACGGCGTTGCCGCCGGCGCCGCCGACGCCGAAGACGGTGATCCGAGGCTTCAATTCAGAAATGTCAGGAGGGGTAATGTTGAGTGCCATGGTTGCCTCTCGTCACGCGCGCGTGGGTTCGCCCCGGCCCTCGGCCGCGGGAGTTGGTGAAATTCGCTTGTTGCGGAAAGCCATCATCAGAAGCCCTCGCGAAGCCATCGTCCGACCTTTCCGAAATAACCGTCCGTCCCTGTCCTGAGCTGCCGCGTATGCCGCGGTTCGACATGTTCAAGGTGAGCGTATTGCGGGTAGACCAACAAACCCGTGGGTGCCGCGAAGGAGGCGGTCTTTGCCTCGCTGGGCAGCCGGCCAAAGCCGAGCGGACGGCCGATGCGCACCGGGCGATTGAGGATTTGCGTAGCGAGTTCCGGGATGCCCGTGAGCTGGGAGGCGCCGCCGCTCAACACCACCCGTGCCTTCGGCTCCGCCGCGAAGGGGGAATCCTTAAGCCGGTCGCGGACCATTTCAAAAATCTCCTCGACGCGATGCTTGACGATATTCGCGATCGTGGCGCGTGACACGATTTGTGGAACATCCCGCTCGTTGTCGCCCGCCGCTGGCACGGACATCAACTCTCTCGCGTCGGACCCGCCGGTCAGCACGGTGCCATATAACGTCTTGATTCGCTCGGCATCCGCAATGCATGCCGAGAGCCCGCGCGCAAGGTCCATGGTGACGTGCTGGCCGCCGACCGCAAAACCGGAGGCATGGACGAAGCGTCCGCCGGAATAGATCGCGATGGTGGTGGTTCCCGCCCCCATCTCGACCACGGCGGCGCCGATATCGGCCTCGTCGTCGGTGAGCACGGAAAGGCCCGCCACATAAGGGCTCGCGGCCATCGCCTCGACATTGAGATGGCAGCGCTCGACCACCAGCATCAGGTTGCGCGCGACGGTCTCGTCGGCCGTGACGACGTTCATGTCGACGCCGAACTGGCGCGCCACCATGCCACGGGGGTCGCGGATGCCCTTGACGCCGTCGAGCGCGTAGTTGACCGGCAGCGCGTGCAGCACGGTGCGGCCCTCGCCGGTGGCGTGGCGCATGCCGGTCGAGATGATGCGGCCCATGTCGGCCGGAGTGACCGTATTCCCACGGATATCGGCGGCCGCCTCGATCAGCTGGCCCTGCAGCCTTCCCCCCGCCACCGAGAGCAGCACCGACTCGACGCGGACCTTGGCCATGCGTTCGGCCAGTGCCACAGCCTGGCGTATCGAATTCTCGCATTCGGCAAGATCGACGACCGCGCCGGCCTTCACGCCGCGCGACTGGATCTGGCTGTAGCCGATCAATTCCACCGCATGGCTGCGGCCGCGAAGCGCATCGCTCGGCGGACATGGCTTCAGCCGCGCGATCATGCAGGCGATCTTGCTGGTGCCGATATCGAGCGAAGCCACCAGCGCGGTGCGCCTGCCCGACATCGGGCGCGTCTTCGGCGTCAGGGTGCGATCAAGGCCGGTCATGCTGCGTCACCCGGCTTCTTCTTGGCGGACTTCTTGATCTGATCTTCGCGCGCCTTGGCGGCATCATCCGACAACTGCACCGTCAGCCGGTCCGGCAGGCGCATGTCGATGGCGACGATGTCGCGCGAGAACAGACGTTCTTCCTTGTCGAGCCTGCTCAAGGTGGCGAGCGCATTGCCGACGTCGTTTTCCGGCAGGCGGATGTCGAGGCCGTTCTTGGTGCGCAGATTCCAGCGCCGCTCGCCGACATAGACCGCGGCCGTGGTGACGGAATTGACCTGTGGATAGCGCCCGAGCAGCGCCAGAAAATCGCGTGCATGGGTTTCGGCGCCCTTGCCCACCACCAGCGGCAGGGAGACGAAGCGGCGCGCCACATAGGGCTCGAGCACCGCGCCGTCCTCGGCGATGACCGAGAGCCTGCCGTTCTGCTGCCACATTGCAAAGGCGGAGCGCTCGACAATGTCGATCTGCAACGCGCCCGGGTAATATTTGATCACGGTGGCATCCGCGATCCATGGATTTGCCTTGAGTTGGTCGCGCACCGCGGCGGCATCGAGGAACAGGAGCGACGAGCGGCCATTGACGCCGCCGATCGCGAGCACTTCGTCCTGGCTCAGCTGCCTGCGGCCGTTGATCGCGACTGTGGTGATGCGGAACCCGGCGGAATTGGCGAGGGCATTGCGGGCGTTGCTGACCGCTGTTGCGAAATCATCGAAGTGACCGCCCCTCACGATGCCGTAGAGGGTGGCGCCGAGCAGCAGCAGCACGGTTGCGGCAAGGCCGACGCGGCGCGGGACGTTGCGCTCGATCCACGCGACCACGCGCGGCGGCGGCTCGCGGTCGAGCATCGGCTTTTTCGCGGGCTTCCTCAAAGGAGTTTTGGCAGCGCGGGCCAGTCCCAAATACTCGCGCAACAGCACGACCGCACCAATCGCGGCCGCCTTCAAGTCGGCTTGAGGCCTCAGCTTTTCCGCGATGCGTCCTGCACCATCCATTGCACGAGCTCGTCAAACATTGATCCCCGCACGAATTTGCGGGGGCGTGGCCCAGATGGCTCTCGGTGATGCCGGTTCGGAGTTGAAGCGAAGGCTCCTTTCCCCTCTGGCGATGAGTGATTGCGGACTTTCGCAACGGCTCACGCGCCGGCAGCCAAGCGCCACATGCGCCGCCGGCGTTAACCTTCGGACTTCCTGGTAAACAAAGTGTAAAACCCGTCCGCCTGGAGCGCTTTTTGATGCGTCCTGTGAGGCATTTACCCCAAAATCTTAAGGATTTTAGCCTTCCGGGAACCCCTTTTGGCGCCCCCGCGGTCCGCCCCCCCGTTAACCCCGGGCTATTTCCGGAGGCGCCGCTCGGCCAGGACGATCTGATCCCGCAGGAAATCGGCGAATTCGATTCCCTGCGCCTTCAGCGCCTTGGGGTAGAGCGAGGCCTTGGTCAGGCCCGGCAGGGTGTTGGTCTCGAGATAAACCGGGCCCTTGTCCGAGATGATGAAGTCGGTGCGCGAATAGCCGGAGCAGGACAGCGCTTTGTGCGCGCGCAGCGCCTGCTCCATGATGGCGGCGGTGATTTCAGGCGAGAAGCGGCCGGGACAGATTTCCTGAGTCGATTTCAGGAGATATTTGGCGGCGTAGTCGAAATTGCCCTCTCCGGGCACGATCTCGATCGGCGGCAGCGCAAGCACCTCGCCATTCGACTGCTCCAGCACGCCGCAGGTCGCTTCCACGCCGGAGATGTAAGGCTCGATCAGGTAGGTCTCGGTCTTCGCCGCGTTGCGGACCGCGACCAGATCCTGCCTGGCGTTGACAAAGATCAGGCCGTAGCTCGAGCCGTCATGCGTGGGCTTGGCGATCAGCCGGCCATGCTCGGCGAACGCCGCGTCGAGTTTCTCCAGCGGAATACCAATTGTCGTCTTCACGCCCGCGATCGCAGCAAAGCGCTTCGCGGAAATTTTGTCGAAGGCGAGATGCGAGGACGTCGAATCCGATCCGGTATAGGGAACGCCACGCAGTTCGCAAGCTGCCTGCAACTCGCCATTCTCGGCGCGGCCGCCATGCAGGCCGAGCACCAGCACGCGGCCGTCGATTCCGGCCTGATCCAGCGCCGCCTCGATCGAGCGAGCGACACGCCTGCCGCCGGGCACGAACTCCTGCTCGAACGGACGCGCATGTTCGAGCAGCGTCTTCGCATTCGTCTCATGCACGCCGTCATCGGCGGCCCAGAACCAGAGATCGGCTTCGGGCAAGCCCTCACACAGCGCCTGCGCGCTGGCGGCCGAGACCAGCCGCTCCTTGTTGGTGCCGCCGAAGAGAATGGTGATGCGCATTATGTCCGCTCGATACCGATCCGCTTGATTTCCCAATGTAGCTCAATTCCGGAATTTTGTTTGACGCGCTCGCGCACGGTTTCGCCAAGCGCCTCAATATCATGGCCGGTCGCGTTACCGGTGTTGATGAGGAAATTGCAGTGCATCTCCGAGACCTGAGCGCCGCCGAGCTTCAAACCGCGGCAACCAGCAGCATCGATCAATTTCCAGGCGCTGTTGTTGGGCGGGTTCTTGAAGGTCGAGCCGCCGGTCTTTTCACGGATCGGCTGCGCGGTCTCGCGATGCGTCTGCACTTCGTTCATGCGCGCGCGGATCGCTTCCGGTTCCGCGGGTTTGCCGCGAAAGCGCGCCGAGGTGAAGATGATGGAGGGATCGACGCCGCAATTGCGGTAGACGAATCTCATGTCGGCGTTGGAGAAGGTGAGGATGTCGCCCTTGCGGTCGATGCCGGCGGCCTCCATCAGCACATCCTTCGTTTCGGCGCCGTTGGCTCCCGCGTTCATCCGCAGCGCACCGCCGATGGTGCCGGGAATGCCGGAATAGAATTCGAGACCGGCAAGATTTGCCGCCGCCGCGGTTTCGGCCACGCGCTTGTCCAGCGCCGCAGCGCCGGCTGTGACGATATCGCCTTCACTTCCGGTCTCGCCAAAGCCGCGCGGCGCGAGACGGATCACGACGCCAGGCAGACCGCCGTCGCGCACGATCAGGTTCGAGCCGACACCGACGACATAGACCGGCAAATCGTCCGGCAAATGTTTCAGGAAATAAGCGAGATCGTCTTCATCGACGGGCGTGAACAGCACCTGCGCCGGACCGCCGACGCGAAACCAGGTCAGCTCCGCGAGCGACTGATTGGCGAGCAGCCGCCCGCGCAACTCCGGCATCGCGGCCTTCAGCTCGGGTGTGATGTCGGGAAAAGACACGCTTACCCCAGCGCCTTCAACTCGGTCGGCAACGCGTAGGCCCATTGCGTGATGTTGCCCGCGCCGAGACACACCACGAGATCGCCCTTGCCGACGAGGCCCTTGACGATGCCGGCCAGATCGGAGGATTTCGGCAGCGGGATCACCTCGCGATGTCCGTGCGCGCGCAAGCCGGTGACGAAATGATCGCGGTCGATGCCTTCGATCGGCATCTCGCCGGCCGGATAGACTTCGGCGACCACGACGCTGTCGGCGTCGTTGAAGCAGGTGCAGAACTCCTCGAACAGCGATTGCAATCTTGTATAGCGATGCGGCTGCACGACGGCGACGATCTTGCCATTGGTGGATTCGCGCGCGGCCTTCAGCACGGCCGCGATCTCCACGGGATGATGGCCGTAATCGTCGATCACGGTGACGCCCTGCCATTCGCCAGTCTTGGTGAAGCGCCGCTTGACGCCGCCGAAGCCCGCGATCGCCTTGCGGATCGCGTCATCGGAAATGCCGAGCTGATGCGCGACCGCGATCGCCGCCGTCGCGTTCGAGGCATTGTGCCGTCCCGGCATCGGCAGGTTGATGTCCGATATCTCGTGCGCGGCGTCGGTCTTGCGGTCGCGGATCACGACCTTGAATTTCGAGCCGCCGCCCATCGGCGTGAGATCGACCAGCCGCGCGTCGGCCTGCGGGTTCTGGCCGTAGGTGATGATGCGGCGGTCCTCGATCTTGCCGACGAGGGTCTGCACCACGGGATGATCGGTGCACATCACCGCAAAGCCGTAGAACGGCACGTTCTCGACGAAATTGCGGAACGCGTCCTGGATCGCGTCAAAGGTCTTGAAGTGATCGAGATGCTCGGGATCGATATTGGTGACGATCACGACATCGGCCGGCAGCTTCAGGAAGGTGCCGTCGCTCTCGTCGGCTTCGACCACCATCCAGTCGCCGGCGCCCAGTCGCGCATTGGAGCCGTAGGCATTGATGATGCCGCCATTGATTACGGTCGGATCGAGCCCGCCGGCATCGAGCAGGGTTGCGACCATCGTGGTCGTGGTGGTCTTGCCATGGGTACCGGCAATCGCGACGCAGCTTTTCAGCCGCATCAACTCGGCGAGCATCTCGGCGCGGCGCACCACGGGAATGCGCTGCGCGCGCGCCGCCACCAATTCCGGATTGTCGCGCTTGATCGCGGTCGATACCACAACCACGTCGGCACCGTTGACGTTCTCGGCCTTGTGGCCGACCGAGACCTTGATGCCTTTCTCGCGCAGGCGCGCCACATTGCCGCCATCGGCCGCATCCGAGCCCTGCACGGTGTAGCCGAGATTGGACAGAACCTCGGCGATGCCGCTCATGCCGATGCCGCCGATCCCGACGAAGTGGATGGGTCCGATCTCGCGCGGCAGTCTCATGCGGTTTCCTCTGTTGCGAGTCGTCTTATTAAAGGCGTGGCTGGCGGGGACAAGACGCCAGGATGCTGAAAAATCGTTGTTTTGGCCTAAATTCCAGCGGTTTTCACCACCAGATCGGCCAGCCGCTCGGCGGCGTCGAGGCGGCCGACGCTGCGGGCGGCTGCGGCCATCGCGGAAAGGCGTTGCGGTTCGGCGGCAAGCGCGGAGATTTCGGCGGCCAGGCGGTCGGAGGTGAACTCGGTTTGCGGGACGCGCAGGGCGCCATTGGCTTGCGACAATACGCCGGCATTGGCGAACTGGTCCTGATCGATCGCGCCCGGCAGCGGTACCAGGATCGAAGGCCGGCCGATCGCGGCAAGCTCGGCCACGGTGCCGGCGCCCGAGCGCGAGATCACGAGATGGTTGGAGGCGAGCCGCGCCGGCAGGTCGGTGAAGAACGGCGCGAGCTCGGCCTGGATCTTCAAGCGGTCATAGACCGCGCGGACTCGTGTCATATCCTCATCGCGCACCTGCTGGGTCAGAATCAGCCGGCTCCACAGCGCGGGCTCGAGCCGTTCGATCGCGCCGGGCACGATGTCGCTCATGATCCGCGCGCCCTGGCTGCCGCCGACCACGAGCAGGCGGAACGGTCCGCTGGTTTCAGGCGCGGTGTAATTTGTCGCTGCAGCCGCGAGGATCGCCGGCCGCATCGGCGTGCCAACGGCGGTGGCTTTTCCCGACAGCGCGGGATCGCGGTCGAGCACGCCGGGCAGCGAGGTCGCAATCGCGCTGACATGACGCGAGAGAAAACGGTTGGCGCGGCCAAGCACCGCATTGGCGTCATGGATCACGCTGGGAACGCCGGCGAGCCGCGCCGCAATCAGCGGCGGCAGGGTCGGATAACCGCCGAAGCCGACGACCGCGACGGGTTTCAGGCGGCGTACCAAGCGGAGCGCGGAAAAGGTGCCTGCAACAAGCGTGAGACTGGCGTACGCAAGCTGCAGCGGATTGCGACCGCGCGCGGTCTCGCTCGCCACCACGTCGATCATGTCAGTCGAGAACAGCCCGCTGTAGCGCAGCGCACGGTCGTCGGTGACCAAGCGGACGCGCAGGCCGCGCTTGATCAGCTCGACGCCGAGGGCTTCCGCCGGAAACAGATGGCCGCCGGTGCCGCCGGCAGCCAATAGAATGAGAGGCGCGGTATCCATGGCCCCTCACATAGCCGACGCCGCGACGTTCGTCATTACCGTTGATTTGGAGCGATTACGCGTAGCTGTGCGCGCCCAGCGATTCCAGCTCGCTGCTGGGCCGCTGCCGCGTCAGTGCCAGCATCATGCCGACGCCATAGGCAAGCGACACGATGGACGAGCCGCCATAGGAGATGAACGGCAGGGTCATGCCCTTGGCCGGGATGAGCTGCAGATTGACCGACATGTTGATGGCGGCCTGCATCCCGAACATGATCGCCAGCCCCGAGGCCGCAAAGCGCGCGAACATGTCTTCATTGGAGTAAGCGCGCGACAGCGTGCGGATCACGACAAAGGAAAACAGCGCGAGCAGCGCCAGGCACAGGATGATGCCGAACTCTTCGGCGGCAACGGCAAACACGAAATCGGTGTGGCTGTCCGGCAGGCTGCGCTTGGCAATGCCTTCGCCCGGGCCAAGGCCGAACCAGCCGCCATTGGAGAAAGCCTCCATCGCAGTGTCGACCTGGAAGGTGTCGCCCGAGGCCGGATTCATGAAGCGCTTGATGCGGCCGGCGACGTGCGGGACCAGCAGATAGGCGCCGAACAATCCCGCGGCGGCCGCACCCGCAAGCCCCGCCACCCAGATCATGCGCATGCCGGCGATGAAGAACAGCGCGCCCCAGACCATCAGGATCAGCATGGTCTGGCCGAAATCGGGCTCCATCACTAAGAGCGACACCAGCGTCAACAAGAGGCCCAGCGCCATCGAGGTCGCCGGCATTTCCGGCTTCTTGGTCGATTCCGCAAACAGCCACGCCGCGATCACGACGAACGCCGGCTTGGCGGATTCGGAAGCCTGGATGTTGAGGCCGAGCAGCGTGATCCAGCGCCGCGAGCCTTTGACCTCCGGCCCGATCAGCAGCGTCGCCACGATCAGCACGATCGAGATCGCGAACACGATCAGCGCGCTGCGCCGGATCTGCCGCGGCGACAGGAAGGACACGCCGATCAGCACGAAGATGGAGGGCAGCAGGAACATCACGTGGTGGCTGAAGAAGTGGAACGGATCGAGCCCGATCCGGATCGCGACCGGCGGGCTTGCCGCCAGCGACAGCACGATGCCGCTCAGCATCAGCGCGAGAATTGCGCCCAGCAGCGGACGGTCCACCGTCCACCACCAGTCGGAAAGCGGATTGCGTTCTTCGCGGGAGAGCATGGCCGGTCCCCAAGGCTAAGGGTTCTCCCATTGGCGCCCATGGTGGTTTCCAAGGGGTTAATGCTTTCGAAATGTTTTGAATTTCCTCCGTGCCTAGGCTGGTGCGGCCAGGTTGTGAGCACCATGGCAACCGGATATCTTGCCATCATGGGAAAACGCAGCGGCGTAGTCGAAGACGAAGCGAGCCTGAGTGTCTTCAGCTTGGAAGAGCTGGATGAGGAGATTGCTCGCTGCAAGGTGCGTCTGGATTTGGCGAGCAGCCGTGAATTGGAAAAAGCCTTCGAAAAGCGCATCCACAATTTGGAGCGCATTCGAACCCGAATTGCAGTGGTCGACGGTTAAACCAAAGGCTCACACCACCGGTTTCACGCCCGGCAGCGCATTGACCAGATCGCGGAACTTCGCGCCGCGAATTTCGAAATTGCGGTACTGGTCGAAGGAGGCGCAGGCCGGCGACAAGAGCACGACCGGATCATGCAACCCCGAGGCCTCGGCGTCGCGCGCGGCGCTGGCGACGGCGACATCGAGCGTCTCGGAAATCTCGTGCGGCACGCGGTCGCCAAGCGTGCCGGCAAATTCGGGCGCGGCCTCGCCGATCAGATAGGCCTTGCGGATGCGCGGGAAAAATCCGGTGAGGCTGGTGATGCCGCCGGCCTTCGGCTTGCCGCCGGCGATCCAGAAAATATCGGCGAATGACGACAGCGCATGCGCCGCGGCATCCGCATTGGTGCCCTTGGAGTCGTTGACGAACAGCACGTTGCCGAGGCGGCCGACCTGCTCCATGCGATGCGCGAGGCCCGGAAAGCTGCGCAGGCCGTTTTGCAGCACGTCCTGGCCGACGCCAAGCGCCAGCGCGGTACCCGCGGCGCAGGCCGCATTCTGCGCATTGTGCAGGCCGCGCAGCGAGCCGATGCCGCCGATCCGCGCAATCTCGCTGCGGGCGCCGCCGGAAGCGCGCAGAATGGTCTCGTGCTCCACATAGATGCCGTCGGCAAGCGGATTTTTCACGGACACGCGGACCACGCGCTTGCCGGCGCGGTCGAGCCGATCGGCGATGTTGCGGCACCAGATGTCGTCGACGCCGACGATCGCCGTGCCCTGGGGCTGCACGCCGGCAACCAGCCGCTCCTTCACCGCCGCGTAATTTTCCAATGTGCCGTGACGGTCGATATGGTCCTCGCTGACATTGATGAGAATGCCGACCGTCGGATCGAGCGAGGGCGTGAGATCGATCTGGTAGGACGACATCTCGATCACATGCACACGGCCCATGCGCGGCGGCTCCAGCGACAGGATCGCGGTGCCGATATTGCCGCCCATCTGCGTGTCATAGCCCGCGACCTTCATCAGATGCGCGATCAATGCAGTGGTGGTGGATTTGCCGTTGGTGCCGGTGATGGCGACAAAGGGCGCGTCGGGCGCGTAGCGGCGGCGCTCGCGGCAGAACAATTCGATGTCGCCGATCACTTCGACCCCGGCTGCGCGGGCGAGCAGCACACTCCAATGCGGCGCCGGATGGGTCAGCGGCGCGCCGGGCGTGAGAACCAGCGCGGCAAAGTTTTTCCAGGATACGCTGCGCAGATCGGCGGTGATGAAACCGGCCTGCGCGGCCTCGGCGACATTGTCCGTGTTGTCGTCGCCGGCGACGACTTCGGCGCCGCCTTCTTTCAGCGCATGGCAGCTCGCAAGCCCCGAGCCGCCGAGGCCGAACACCGCGACCGTCTTGCCCGCAAAGGAGGTGACCGGAGTCATGGCCGGCCGATCACCGCAGCTTCAGCGTCGAGAGACCGGCCAGCGCCAGCATCACCGAGATGATCCAGAAGCGGATCACGATCTGCGGCTCGGTCCAGCCGAGCTGCTCGAAATGGTGGTGGATCGGCGCCATCCTGAAGAAGCGTTTGCCCGTGAGCTTGAACGAGGCGACCTGCACGATGACAGACACCGCCTCCAGCACGAACAGGCCGCCGATGACCGCGAGCACGATCTCGTGCTTCACCGCGACCGCGATCGAGCCGAGCATGCCGCCGAGCGCGAGCGAACCGGTGTCGCCCATGAAGATCGAAGCCGGCGGCGCGTTGAACCAGAGGAAGCCGAGGCCTGCGCCGAACACGGCGCCACAGAGCACCAGCAGTTCGCCGGTGCCCGCGACATAGTTGATCTGCAGATATTCGGAGAACACCGCGTTGCCGGCGAGATAGGCGATCAGGCCGAAACTCGCGGAAGCGATCATGACCGGCACGATGGCGAGCCCATCGAGACCGTCGGTGAGATTGACGGCGTTGCCGGCACCCACGATCACGAAGGCGCCGAAGATCACGAAGAACCAGCCGAAATTCACCACAAGGTCTTTGAGGAACGGGATCGCCAACGAAGTCGAGGACACGTCACGGCCGAGCTTGACCAGCGCATAGCACGCCGCGAGTGCTATCGCCGCCTCGAGCAGAAGACGCAGCCGTCCACCGAAGCCGGCCGAGGTCTGCTTGGTCACTTTCAGATAATCGTCATAAAAGCCGACAAAGCCGAAGCCGAGCGTCACCGCGAGCACGATCCAGACATAGGGGTTGAGCGGATTGGCCCAGAGCAGGGTCGACACCACGAGCCCGGACAGGATCATCAGCCCGCCCATGGTGGGCGTGCCCTTTTTGGCGATGATGTGCGATTGCGGACCGTCGCTGCGGATCGGCTGGCCCTTGCCCTGCCGCAGACGCAAGTGATCGATGATCCAGGGGCCGAACAGGAACACGAACAGGGCGCCGGTAAAGACCGCGCCGCCGGTGCGGAACGTGGTGTAGCGGAACACGTTCAAGAGCGTGCGCAGCGCGCCGAGCCCCGTGGGGAATGTATTGGAAATCTCGTACAGCCAGTAAAACATTCCGTTTCCGCCCTAACCCGCGGCCTCGTTGTGCGCGGAACCCGGAAAGCGCTTCTCCAGCGCATTCACAATCGTTTTCATCTTGGAACCCAGCGATCCCTTGATCATGATCGCATCGCCCGCACGAATGGCGCCGACTGCCTGCGCTTCCAGGCCCGCCGAGTTTTCCGCATAGCCGCCTCGTTTACCCGTGGAAAGTGCATCCCACAAGTTGCGCATCAAGGGGCCGCAGCAATATACCAGATCGATCCGGTTGCCCTTGATGGCGTCGGCCAGCGAGCGATGCAATTCGGCACCGGTGGGCCCCAGTTCGAGCATGTCGCCGAGCACGGCGATGCGCCGGCCGTTGGGGCCGATTTCGGCCTGGCCGAGCACGTTGATGGCGGCCGCCATCGAAGCCGGATTGGCGTTGTAGCTCTCGTCGATCAGGGTGGCCTCGCCGCTCCCGACTTCCAGCGTGCGCTGCACGCCGCGGCCGGCCGCCGGCGTCACCTGCGACAAGGCCAGCGCTGCGAGCGCGAGATCCGCGCCCGCAAGGGAGGCGGCGGCGAGCACCGCGAGCGAGTTCATCGCCATGTGGCGGCCGGGCATGCCGAGCTTGTAGGTGATGTCGTGGCCGAGGATGCTCGCATGCACCGCCGAAGAGCTCGCATGCAGCGACAGGTCGAGCAGCCGCGCGTCAGATTTGCCATCGGTGCCGAAGGTGACGACGCGCGCGATGCCGCGGCCTTCGGCATTGGCGGCGAGCCGCGCGAATTGCGAATTATCGCGGTTGAGCACGACAGCGCCACCGGGCTCTACGCCAGCAAAGATCTCGGCCTTGGCATCGGCAATCGCCTCGATGCCGGCGAAGAACTCCAGATGCACCGGCTCGATGGTGGTAATGATGGCGACATGCGGCCGCACCATCTTCACCAGCGGCTCGATTTCGCCGGCGTGGCTCATGCCGATCTCGGCGATGGCAAAGCGCGCGCTTGCCGGGCAGCGCGCCAGCGACAGCGGCACGCCCCAGTGATTGTTGAAGGAAGCGACGGAAGCGTGGGTCTCGCCCTGCGCGGAGAGCACGCCGAGCAGCGCTTCCTTGGTCGAGGTCTTGCCGACCGAGCCGGTGACCGCGATCACTTGCGCATTCAGCCGCGCGCGCGAGGCGCGGGCGAGATCGCGCAAGCCTTCGAGCACATCGTCGACCACCAAGAGTGGCGCATCGGCCACAAATTTACTGCGCTGCGCGGTCTCGACCACCGCGAGCGCCGCGCCGGCCCTCAGCGCCGCGTCGACGAAAGCATGTCCGTCATGCACGTCGCCCTTGATCGCGAAATAGGCCTCGCCCGGCTTGATGGTGCGGCTGTCGATCGACAAGCCGGTGATGCCGTCGGGCAACGCGCCGCCGGCCGAGGCGCGCATCGCCTCGGCCATCGCCTGCGACGTCCAGAGAGGCGCTGCGCTCATGCGACCCTCGACGCCAATGCGGCGGCGACTGCATCGTGATCGCTGAACGGCAAGGTCTTGTCGCCGATGATCTGCCCGGTCTCGTGCCCCTTGCCGGCGATCAAGAGTGCATCGCCGGGCTGCAGACCATCGATCGCCGCACGGATCGCACCGGCGCGGTCGCCGATTTCGGTCGCGCCCTTTGCCGCGGCGAGGATCGCGGCACGGATCGCTTCCGGCTTCTCGCTGCGCGGATTGTCGTCGGTGACGATGACATGATCCGCATTCTCGCTCGCAATCGCCCCCATCAGCGGACGCTTGCCGGCATCGCGGTCACCACCGGCGCCGAACACCACCACGAGCTTGCGCTTGGCATAGGGCCGCAGCGCCTGCAGCGCCTTCACCAGTGCATCGGGCTTGTGCGCATAGTCGACAAAGATCGGCGCGCCGTTGCGCTCGCCGACCCGCTCCAGCCGTCCCTTGGCGCCTTCGAGATGCTCGAGGCCCGCAAACACGGCGCCCGCCTCACCGCCGGTCGCGATCGCAAGCCCCGCCGACACCAGCGCATTCTCGATCTGGAAGTGGCCTACCAGCGGCAAACGCACCAAAATTGTCCTGCCGCGATGTTCGAGAGAAAGCTTCTGAGCAAAGCCGTCGATGCTTGCATCCGCCAGGCGGATGCCCTCGCCTTTGCCGTCACCGTTGGCGCCGACGGCCACAAGCCGCAAGCCACGCGTCTTTGCAGCCTCGATCACTTGCGCCGAATGCTCGTGATCGGCGGAGATCACGGCCGCACCACCGGGCGGAATCAAATCGCGGAACAGCCGCAGTTTTGCATTGAGATAATGTGCGACGTCGGGATGATAATCCATGTGGTCGCGCGAGAGGTTGGTGAAACCGCCGGCCGAGATGCGCACGCCATCGAGGCGATATTGGTCGAGCCCGTGCGAGGACGCCTCGAAAGCAAGATGCGTCACGCCCTCGCGCGCGATCTCGTCGAGCTGCCTGTGCAATGCGATCGGATCGGGCGTGGTCAGCGAGCCATAGACGGTGCGCTTCGGCGATACCAGACCGATGGTGCCGATGCTGGCAGAGGCTTGCCCCAGCCGCTGCCATATCTGACGCGTGAAGGCGGCGACCGAAGTCTTGCCGCTGGTGCCGGTGACGGCAGCGATCGTTGCGGGCTGCAAGGAATAGAATCCCGCCGCAGCCAGCGCCAGCGCGCGGCGCGGATTGGACGTCGAGACAAATGGCACGGAAATGTTCGGCGGCGGATGATCGCCGGCCACTGCCACGGCACCGGCCGCAACCGCCGCGTCGATGAAGCGCGCGCCGTCGGTCCTGGTCCCTGCGAGCGCAAAGAACAGATCGCCCTTCTTCACCACGCGGCTGTCGACGGCGAGCCCCGTAACGGCGATCGCCTCGGCTTGCGGATTAATCTTGGCCTCGTCGCTGAAGAGGTCGCGAAGCTTCATCTTGTTCCAGTCGTAGAGACGCGCAGGAAAGCGGCGGCAGACCGCTCGAAGAGACTCAAAAATGGCGGCTGAGTAAGGCTTTACTGCGTCGGCTTCGCTGCCGCAAGAATAAGCCGGTCAGGCGGCGGCAGATCGAAACGCGGCTCGATGCCCAAAAGCGGCCCGATCCGGGTGATCACATTGCCGGCGGTCGGCACCGCGTTCCAGCCCGACGTGATGAAGCCATACGTCTCCTTCAAGGGTTGCGGCTCGTCCAGCATGATCAGGAGCTGGTAGCGGGGCTTGTCGGCCGGAATGATCGCGGTGAAGGCGGTGAGCACGCGCTTCCTGGCATAGCGGCCGTTGATGACCTTTTCGGCGGTGCCGGTCTTGCCGCCGATATAATAGCCCTTGACGTCGGCCTTGCGCGCGGTGCCGATTTCGGCGTTGAGCCGCATCAGGAAGCGCATCTTTTCCGAGGTCTCGGGCTTGATCACCCGTTTCGCGATCGCCCTCGCCTCCTCCTCGGAGCGTTTCAGGAAAGTCGGCGGAATCAGCAGGCCGCCATTGGCGAGCGCGCTGACGCCCATCACCGCCTGCAGCGGCGCCACCGCCATGCCGTGGCCGAAGGCGATGGTGATGGTGTTCAGATCGCTCCAGTGCTTCGGCACCAGCGGCATCGCGCTCTCCGGCAATTCGGTGCGCAGCCGGTCGAGCTGGCCCATCTTGCGCAGGAACGCCTTGTGCGCCTCCACGCCCTGCGACAGCGCGATCCGCGCCGCGCCGACGTTGGAGGAGAAGGTGAAGACTTCCTTCATGCTGAGGAAGCGGCCCTTCGGCTCGTCGTCGTGGATCGTGAATTTGCCGAAATGCAGCGGCCCGCGCGCATCCCACATCGAGTTGAGATCGTATTTGCCGGTGTCGAGCGCCATCGCCAGCGTGAAGGCCTTGAAGGTCGAGCCCATCTCGTAGACTCCGGTGGTAAGCCGGTTGATGCGATCGGGATCGTGCGCCTCCTTCGGATTGTTCGGATCGAAATCCGGCACCGAGACCATCGCGACGATCTCGCCGGTATTGACATTGGTGACGAGACCCGAGGCCGCCTTGGCGTGGAATTTCTCCTTGGCCTTCAACAGCTCGTCGCGCAGCGCGTGCTCGACGCGCAGGTCGACCGACAATTCCACCGGCCGCTGCAGGCGGTCGGTGGCAAAACCCGCGCGGTGCAGGTCGGCAAGCCCGTTGCTGTCGAGCCACTTCTCCATCCCGGCGATGCCCTGGTTGTCGATATTGACGAGGCCGATCAGGTGCGCGACCTCGTTGCCGGTCGGATAGACGCGCTTGTTCTCGCGCAGGAAGCCGATGCCGGGAACGCCGAGGCGATGGATGTCCTGCTGCTGCTTGGGCGTGATTTCGCGCTTCAGCCAGACAAAGCCCTTCTTCGATGACAGGCGGTCGCGCACTTCGCCGACATCGAGATCAGGCAAGGTTGCGGTCAGGAGCTCGATCGCCTCATCCTTGTCGATGATGCGGCGCGGCTCGCCGAACAGGCTCGGTGCCTTGACGTCGGTGGCAAGGATTTCACCGTTGCGGTCGACGATGTCGGGCCGTGCGGTCGCGATCGCGTCCTGCGCGGCACCGCGGCGCGCGCTGTGGCCGTCGGCGCCGATCGCATACATTACCAGCCGTCCGCCGATGATGGCATAGATCGCGGCAAAGGCGAGGATCGCAAAGCCGACGCGGGCGCGCGCCTTTGCGGTGCGATCGACATTGCGCCCGTAAAGCAGGCTGCGGATCAGCCGCTGCCGCCACGGCTCGGTCGGTTTGACAATTTCTGGCGCCGGCCCGGTCATTGCCGATCCTCCGGCCTTGATATCGAACCGGTGACAGTCGACGTGTCGGCCTTGGCTTCCAGCGTGCCGATCATCGAGCCGATCGGATCCGGATCGCCGGGTTTCACCAGGCTCGGCGGCCGCTCGGGCAGGTTCTTCAGATCGTTATACTGATTGGCATTGAGCGGCTTCAGCGCCAGATGTCGCTCGACCAGGCCCTGCAGGCGCAGCGGCGAGTCGAGCTTGGCCCATTCGGCGCGCAGCACCGCGATCTTGTCGCGCTCCTCGCGGATTTCCGCATGCAGCTTGAGCACGCGCTCGGTGCGCACGGTCGAATCCATCTTGATGCGATAGACATAGGCGGCTGCGAATACGAGCGCGCCGATCACGAGGAGATGGAGCAGCCGCATGCGCTAGCCTCCCCTCATCACATCGGAAAGGCGTGGCCAGGAGGGCAGGCCGTCAGTCGCATGCGCCGGGGCGTCGGTGCGCTCAGCGGCGCGCAGCTTGGCCGAACGCGCGCGCGGATTGGCGGCTACTTCCTCCTCGCCCGGCGCGACCGGCCGCTTGGTCAGCAGCTTGAAGCTGGGCGCAGCCTGCCTGATTTCCGGCAGATGCCGCGAGCCACCACCGCTCTTGCTGCGCGCATTGAGAAAATCCTTGACGATGCGATCTTCCAGCGAATGGAACGATACCACCGCAAGCCGGCCGCCGGGCTTGAGCACGCGCTCGGCGGCCTGAAGCGCGAGTTGCAATTCATCGAGCTCTTCATTGACGAAGATGCGCAGGCCCTGGAACGTCCGCGTCGCCGGATGGATGTCACCGGGCTTCGAGCGCACCACGCGCGCAACGATGTCGGCGAGCGCCCGGGTGGTCGTGATCGAGGATTCCTTGCGTGCGGCAACAATGGCGCGCGCAACAGCGCGGGAATGGCGCTCCTCGCCGAAGACGTAGATGATGTCGGCGAGCTCGGCCTCCGAGGCTTTGGCGATCACATCAGCCGCGGTCGGACCCGCGTTGCCCATCCGCATGTCAAGTGGCCCGTCGAGGCGAAACGAGAAGCCGCGGCCGGCCTGGTCGAGCTGCATCGAGGACACGCCGACATCCATCACCACGCCGTCGACGGCGTCGACGCCCTCTGCGATGCAGATCTCGGCGAGATTGGAGAAACGGTCCTCGACCAGCGTGAGCCGGCCGTCCGACTGCTCGACCAGAGCAAAACCGCCGGCGACCGCCGTGCGGTCGCGGTCGATGCCGATCACCCGGGTACCGCCAATCCCGAGGATCATCCTGCTGTAGCCGCCGGCCCCAAAAGTCGCATCGACGTAAACGCCGCTGTCGCGAGGCGCAAGCATCTCGACGGCCTCGTGGCCGAGCACGGGGATGTGGCGGACAGCAGCGCTCATACGCCAGCCCCGGGCGCGCTCGCGCGAAATTCTTGGAAACTGGAAGCGAACAGGCCCATTGCGCCTCGAATTCCCGGACCATCCGGCGCTTTTCAGTCCAAACCGGAAGCGGGCGCGCTCGCCGATCCCGCGCGACCCCAGGGAAAAACCCGGGTCACCGCTTGGAATCTGCTGGGCTGCCATCGGTTTTCGCGCGTGAAAGCCGCGCCAAACCGGTTTTGGCGCTTCACCACTTAGTAACGACACCTAGCGTTAAGAAAGCGTTGCTGACATGGTTGCATTTGGCACGGCGCGGAACCCGTTTCCGTCGCGTTAACCAGTGATGCACCCCGCACACACCTTAACCAAATTGCGCGCAAGGCAGCGGCGACAGATTGCCTCGGCGCCATCGTAAAGGAATAGTTACTGCCAGACTCGAAACCATCATTGTATTGAAGTGATTTATGCCGCTCGGTACCAACATCCCAGATGCCATTGATTCGAAGCGCCGGCGCGCGCTTCCGATTCCGAGCGCCAACACCGGCATGAAGACCTTCACCCCCGATTCCTCGATCGCCTCCGACGTGATTCCCTCGGCGAATTACGGCGAGCGCAACAAGGGCCGGCAGCCGGACATGATCCTGCTGCACTATACCGGCATGCCCGACGTCGAGGGCGCGATCGCGCAGCTCTGCACCGCGGGCACCGAACTGTCGGCGCATTACATCGTGCTCGAGGACGGCCGCATCGTGCAATGCGTGCCGGAAGCAAAACGCGCCTGGCATGCCGGCGTCGCCTCCTGGGCCGGCGAGGAAGACATCAATTCCTGCTCGATCGGCGTCGAGATCATCAACCGCGGCCATGACTGGGGCTATCCGGATTATCCGCTGCGCCAGATCGCGGCGGTGATCGCGTTGTGCCGCGGCATCATGCTTCGCCGCAAGGTGCCGAGCCATCGCGTGCTGGCGCATTCGGACGTCGCGCCGGCGCGCAAGAAGGATCCTGGCGAGAAATTCCCGTGGCATTCGCTCGCCAATTCCGGCGTCGGCCACTGGGTGCAACCGGCGCCGATCTCGCGGGGCGACACGCTGAAGCTCGGGATCATCAGCGAGGAAGTCCGCAACCTGCAGCAGGCGCTCGCCAGATATGGCTATGGCGTGCCGATCACCGGAAAGTATGACGGGCCGACCATGGAAGTGGTCACCGCCTTCCAGCGCCACTTCCGCCCCGCCCGCGTCGACGGCATCGCCGATCTCTCGACGCTGACCACGCTGCATGCGCTGCTGTCGAGCCTGCCGGCCGATGCGGTGGCCACGACGGTCGTCGGGGCGAAATAGCCAAATCGTTCATCTGATCGTCCGCAGCCCCCGCAACGGAGGTGCGCTCCCTCGCCCCGCTCTTGCGGGGAGAGGGTTGGGGTGGGGGGCTGCATCCGCGAATTCGATAGACATGAGTTCGTGGAGAGTCCCCTCACCCGGCGCTTCGCGCCGACCTCTCCCCGCAAGCGCGGGGCGAGGTGAAGCTAATTCATCTCCGCCATCCGCCGCGCGTAGAGCCGCCGCAGCGGCTCAAGTTTGGTCGCGGCGGTGGCCGCCAGATAAGCCTCGCGTGCGGCGTCATGGCGGCCAAGCCGGCGCAGCAAATCGGCCCGCACCGCCGGCAGCAGCTCGTAGCCGTCGAGGCCGCCTCTCGCCTGCAGCGCATCGATCAGGTCGAGCGCCCGCGCCGGCCCGTCCACCATCGACACGGCCGCGGCGCGATTGAGCTCGACTACCGGCGACGGCGCAATCCGCAGCAGCACTTCGTAGAGGCCTGCGATCTGTGGCCAGTCGGTGTCGTTGTAGCTCGGCGCGCGTGCATGCAATGCGGCGATCGCGGCCTGCACCGCATAGGATTGCGGCGGACCGGGCAGGCGCAGCGCGTCTTCGACGAGCTTCAGACCTTCGGCAATCTGCTTCTGGTCCCAGAGCGAGCGGTCCTGCTCTTCCAAGAGCACGATGTCGCCGGCCGCGGTCTCGCGTCCGGCGCGGCGCGCATCATGCAGCAGCATCAGGGCGAGCAGGCCCTTGATCTCGCGCCGCTGCGGCATCAGCGCGTCGAGCAGGCGCGCGAGCCGGATCGCCTCTCGCGCCAGGTCGGGACGCATCAAATCCTCGCCCGAGGTTGCGACATAGCCTTCGGTGAAGACGAGGTAGATCACCGCCAGCACGCCGCTCAGCCGTGGCTCGAGCGCTTCGCGCTCCGGCACCTCATAGGCGATTCCGGCGAGGCGGATCTTCTGCTTGGCGCGCACCAGGCGCTGGCCCATCGCTTCCTCGCTGGCGAGAAACGCGCGCGCGACCTGCGCGGTCGAGAGCCCGCACACCGTGCGCAAGGTGAGAGCGACCTGGACTTCGGCGGCAAAGGATGGATGGCAGCAGGTGAAGATCAGCCGCAGCATGTCGTCGTCGAGCGCGCCTGCATCGGCTGTTTCTTCCGAGATCGACGCGTTCTGCAGCAACTCGTGTGTCAGTTCGCCAAGCTTGCCGCGAAACGCGATCTGCCGGCGGATGCGGTCGATCGCCTTGTTGCGTCCGACATTGACGAGCCACGCCCGCGGATTGGCAGGCAGCTCGGATTGAGGCCAGCGCTCCAGCGCCGTCGCGAACGCTTCCTGCAATACGTCCTCGGCAAGATCGAAATCGCCGACGAGGCGGATCAGCGTCGCCAGCGCGCGGCCCGCCTCGTCTCGGAATATTTTTTCGATCTCGCCGGGTGTCATCGCCTCTCACACCGTCATTCCGGGACGATGCGCAGCATCGGACCCGGAATCTCGAGGTTCCCAGGTGCGCAATTGGGCACCATGGTTCACGCTTCGCGTGCCCCGGAACGACATCGAGATTGTCACTTATGAATCATGATCGGCCTGACCTCGCTTGAACCATCTCCGGCTCATAGATCATGACCGGCCGGACCTCGACCGAGCCTTCCTTGGCGCCTGGAATCCGCGCGGCAATGCCGAGCGCGGTGTCGAGATCCTTGGCCTCGACCAGATAATAGCCGCCGAGTTGTTCGCGCGTTTCGGCGAACGGACCATCCGTGGTCATCATCTTGCCGTCGCGGACACGCACGGTGGTCGCGGTCGTTGACGGCTGCAGGCCGTCGCCAGCCTTGAAATGGCCGCTCTGGATGATGGACCGGGTAAATTCGCCGTATTCCGCCGTCATTTTCTGGCGCGCGGCGGGGTCCATTTTGGCCAAGTCGGCTTCGCTCCGATAGATCATCAGCAAATACTGCATGGGGTCACTCCTCTTGATGGGCTGGATCGCCGACACCCAGTCGAACGGAAGGCAGCCGGAACGACATGTTCAGGATAAATTATTTTTGGCCGGTCGGGCGGCGCGTTCTCGGCTTGACGTGGTGGCCTCAAACCCCCATGCCTATGGCGTCAGTCGGCCGGACGGCCGCTCCGGCAAGCACCGAAAGGTGGCGGGAGAGGAAAGTCCGGGCTCCATCGACATACGGTGCCGGATAACATCCGGCGGGGGCGACCCCAGGGAAAGTGCCACAGAGAACGAACCGCTTCCCCCACCCCACCCTACCCCGCTTGCGGGGGAGGGATAAAGGGAGGGGGCAGCAAGGGTGAAAAGGTGCGGCAAGAGCGCACCGCGTTTCCGGCAACGGAAATGGCAGGGTAAACCCCACCGGGAGCAAGACCGAATAGGGACGGCACACGCGGGAGGTTCGCGAAAGCGATAACGCCGCGGGAGCGATGTCAGGCTCGCCGTCCGGGTAGGTTGCTCGAGGCAATGTGCGAACATTGTCCCAGAGGAATGGCCGTCACGTATCGTCGCGCGCGAGCGCGGCGGTGCCCTACAGAACCCGGCTTACAGGCCGGCTGATATGTTCAAATGAGGGGTTCGGCGCGAACACGCCGGACCCCTCGCCATTTGAACTGCGCCTCACAGATGCTGCTCGACCATCGATTGAAGGAATTGCCGCAACGTCTCCTTCGCCTGATCGGTGGCCGATTGGCTGTACTCGATGTGATAGCCTTCGACGTCCGCAGGTTTTTTAAACATCGGCAGATCGAATCCGGCGTAAGCGTCGGCCATGATCGCCAACTCGATCGGAACTCCGGCACCGGGCTGCCGTGAGATTCCCATGTCGTCCTTGCCTTCCGCCAGATTGCGGCAAGCCTCGAGCGCAGGATCGCGCGCGCCGGCGATGATCAGCGTGGCCACCGTCATGACCCCTTTGACGGCGCCGCATCCCGGCGGATAGAACGCGATGGCACCGCGAAATCTTCGCTTGGCCGTGCGTTCAACGCCGTCGCGCTCGACGGCGGCAAATACCAGCGAACCGCTTCGTCCGAAGCCGACGACGAAGACATGCTTCTGATCGACGAACTTTCGCGCCGCAAGCGCGTTCAGGCCTCGATAGACATCCTCGGCAAGCCCGGGAGGTGCCGGGTAGAGACAGGTCTTTTGTCCCACCACGCCTCTAGGTGTGAAGACATCGAGCGTCAAGGTGACATAGCCCCACGCCAATAACGCCTGTCCCCAGACCTGATCGACGGAGCCGGCCAGGTGGCCGCAGGCCGGCAGCAGGATGACGGCAGGAAAAGGACCCTCGCCGTCAGGGCGTCTGAGCGAGCCGCTCAAGACAAACGGCAACGGATTGAGTGGAATCTCCACGATCTCCGCCGGCTTCGCGAATGATTCCTCCGCGCGCAACGGTGCGAAGACGGTCGATAGAGAGAACGTCGCAATGACGATAAGGGCCGCCTTCAGGCGCGTCATTTTTGTCTCCCATACGAGCTACGCGACGATCTCCTGCAACACTTTCATCAACGCCTCCGGCGCGGTGACATTCGGCGAGTGGCTGGCGTCGATCTCGAAATAGCGCCAGCCGGGCTCGGTTCTGGCGCGCGCCGCAAATTGCCCGAACGTATCCGCCGAGGGGATGCGCGTGGCGTAAATGTAGCTGCGCTGCATGCCGGGCTCCCCGTTCCGCAGCTTCAGCCCCACCTGGAAACATTTAATCGGCATCGGCACGCGGCGCTTCGCGAGCCATTCGAGGTCCTCTTCCGCCGTATCGGCCGAGGTCGGATTAGGCGGCACGCGCCAGGTGTCGCCGGATCTTGTCAGCGCCTCCATGGTCGGCCGCGCCGGCTCGTTGAGATCGAGCAACGATTGCCCGTCGCGCGGCACGAAGGCATCGAGATAGATCAGCTGCGCGATGCGATCGCGCGCACGGTCGGCCACACCGGTCGCGACCATGCCGCCATAGGAATGGCCGAGCAGCACGATGTCGCTCAAGTCCTCGAACTTGATGACGCTCACGATATCCTGGATATGGGTTTCCAGATCGATCGACGGATTGGCGAGATGCTCGCGCTCGCCCAATCCGGTGTAAGTCGGCACCACCAGCCGATAGCCGGCCGCCTGCATCAGGGGAAACATCTTCTTCCACGACCAGCCGCCGGCCCACGCGCCATGGCAGACCAGGAAAGTCTTTTTGGGCGGTGAACTCATCGGCGGCTTCCATGAAATTGTCTTCGCGGGGCAATGGCGATAGTACCTGCCCATCGTCTGGTGTAAATGACACCGGCGCCGATACTGCCATTCCGAAAAAAGCCGCGAAACACCAGACGCGGAATGACGAAGGATTGAATCATGCATACGACCGCCTACGCGCTGCTGTTGATCGGCGCGCTCGCCGGCGGCTTCGTATCCGGACTATCCGGCTTCGGCACTGCGCTGATGGCGCTGGGCATCTGGCTGTACGTCCTTCCGCCGTCGAGTGCCGTGCCCCTGGTGCTGACCTGTTCGGTGATCGCCCAGACAGCGACACTGCCATCGATGTGGCGGAGTTTCGATCTCACGCTGGTGTGGCCGTTCGTGATCGGCGGCCTGCTTGGCGTACCGCTCGGCACCATGCTGGTCGCGCACGCCGATCCCAAGGTTTTCAAACTGACCGTCGGCGTTTTCCTGCTGGTCTTTCCGGTCGCGCTCTATTTCAGCAAGCCGACGGCCGTAACCATCGGCGGCAAGCTTGCAGACGCCGCGATCGGCTTTGCCGGCGGTATCCTCGGCGGGCTGGCCGGCCTGTCCGGTCCGCTCCCGATCCTGTGGGCGAGCGTCAGGGGCTGGGGCAAGGAAGAGCGTCGCGGCGTCTTCCAGATCTTCAACATCGCCGTGCTGCTCGCCGCACTGTGTTTGCAGGCGGCAAGTGGCCTCGTCGAGCGCAACGTGATCTGGCTCACAGCGCTGGCGTTTCCCGCGACCATCCTGGGCTCCTGGCTCGGCGCGCGGCTCTATCATGCGCTGAGCGACCAGAATTTTCGCGATGTCGTGCTGGGACTGCTGTTTTTGTCCGGCGCCGGACTCGTCTGGAGCACCCTCGGAATCCAATAACGCGTGCATATCCGCCATGCGAGGGGCTTGCGTGCTGTACGCGGGTGGGCAAAGCGGCTAGTTCTCTCGCGCCATGTCCTCTCCTGCCTTGCTTCGCGAATCGTCCGCATCGCTGTCGCGTGAACGCCTCGGTCTTTTGCTGGGCTTCGTCGGCATAGCGATTTTCGGCGGAACCCTGCCGGCAACGCGGATCGCGGTGGCGGCGATCGATCCGCTGGCGCTGACGGCGCTGCGCACCGCGATCGCAGGACTATGCTCGCTTGCGCTACTGCTCGTGCTGCGCCGGCCGTTTCCGCCGCGTCGGCTGTGGTTTGAACTCGCGGTCGCCTCGCTCTGCGTCTGCATCATGTTTCCGTTCCTGATGGCGCTCGCAGTGCGGACCGTCGATGCCGCCCACGGCGGCGTGGTGATGGGCGCGCTGCCGATCGCGACCGCCTTTGTCGCCGTGCTGATCACCCATGAGCGTCCGAAGCCGCTGTTCTGGATCGCCTCGATCGCGGGCGCCGCGCTGGTGGTCGCGTTTGCGCTGCGCCAGGGTGGCGGCTCGCTCTCATCAGGCGATCTCCTGCTGTTTGCAGCCGTGGCTGCTTCCGCGATCGGCTATACCTTCTCCGGCCGGCTGACCGCGTCGATGCCGGGGTGGGAAGTCATCAGCTGGGCAGTGGTGATCGCCTTGCCGGCCTCGCTGCCGGCCGCGGCGCTGACCTTTCCGGCCGACTACGCGCACATCGCGCTCAAGCCATGGCTTGCTGTCCTCTATGTCGCGCTGTTTCCGCAATGGATCGGCTTCTTCGCATGGAATGCCGGGCTTGCGATGGGAGGCATTGCCAGGGTGTCGCAAGTCCAGTTGCTGCAGCCGTTCGTCACCTTCACCCTCGCAGCCATCTTCGCCGGCGAGACCATCACGCCGCAGATCGTGCTGTTCGCCGCCGCCGTCGTGGCCACGGTCGCGATCTCTACGAGAACGCGCAGCCGGCCGGCGCCAGTGCCCGAGGGCTGACGCGCCGGACGCCGATCACCTACTCCGCCGCCGTGATCTGCGCGAACTCCGTCACCTGCCGCTCGAACAGCGAGCGATAGATGCCGTCTCTCCGCGCCGTCAGCGCGGCGTGGGTGCCCTGCTCGACGATCTCGCCGCGATCGAACACCAAAATCCGATCAAGGCTGCGTACCGTCGACAGCCGGTGCGCGATCACGATCGAGGTACGGTCCTTCATCAGCCGCACCATTGCTTCCTGGATCAGCGCCTCCGATTCCGAATCGAGGCTCGAGGTCGCCTCGTCCAGGATCAGCACCGGCGCATCCGCCAGGAATGCGCGCGCCAGTGCCACCCGCTGCCGCTCGCCACCCGACAGTTTCACGCCGCGCTCGCCCACCAGCGTGCCGTAGCCTTTCGGCAGGCGCAGGATGAAGTCGTGCGCGTTCGCGAGGCGCGCCGCCTGCTCGATCGCCGCCATGCTCGCCCCCGGCGCGCCATAGGCGATGTTCTCGGCCAGCGTCCGATGAAACAGGATCGGGTCCTGCTGCACGATCGCGATCTGGCTGCGCAGCGATTGCTGCGTCGCCCTCGCGATATCCTGGCCGTCGATCAGGATGCGGCCGCCGGAGATGTCGTAGAGCCGCTGCACCAGCTTGACGAACGTCGTCTTGCCCGAGCCGGAACGCCCGACCAGGCCGACGCGCTCGCCGGCGCGGATGTCGATCGACAGTCCATCATAGAGCGGCGCGCGATGGCCGCCATAATGGAACGTCACGTCCTCGAACTGGATGCGGCCGCCGTCGATCGCGATCGGCGCCGCATCTGCCGCATCGGCGATGCCGATTGGCTGGTCGTGGATTTCGACAAGCTCCTCCATGTCGTTCACCGAACGCTGCAGGTTGTTGACGTGCATGCCGACATCGCGCAGGTAGGCGTGGATGATGTAGTAGCTCGTCAGCACATAGGTGACGTCGCCCGGCGAGGCTTTGCCCGCAAGCCACAGCAGCAGCGAACCGCCGATCACGGAGCCGCGCAGGCACAACAGCACCGACAGCTGCACGGCGTTGGTGGAGATGTAGCGCAGCCAGGTACGATTGACGCGCCGCCGCCAGCGGTCGATGACGCGCATCAGCCGCGCGTCCTCGCGCTGCTCCGCGCCAAAAGATTTGACCACCGCGTTGCAGGTCAAGGCATCGGCCAACGTGCCACCGACCTTGGTGTCCCAGGCATTGGAAACCCTTGCGGCCGGCGCGATGTACTGCGTCGAGAAGGCCACCGTCATCGAGACGTAGATGAGCGCGCCGATGGCGATCACAAGCCCCAGCGAGGTCCAGTGCAGTCCGAGCAGCACCACCGAGCCCAACAGCACCATCAGCGACGGCAACAGCGCCATCAGGATGGTGTCGTTGTAGAGGTCGAGCGCCCACATGCCGCGCGTCACCTTGCGCACGGTCGAGCCGGCAAACGAGTTGGCGTGCCAGTCGGTCGAGAAGCGCTGGACGCGGACAAACGCGTCCCGCGCCACGTCCGACATGATCTTCAGCGTGAACGGCACGATGGCCCGCAAGCCGATCATGCGCAGGATGATCGAGGTCAGTCCCAGTGCCACGATCGCGCCAAACGCTGCGAGCGCCGCATGGCGTGCAGCCGGATTGCCGGCGCCCAGCGTCAAGGCATCGACCAGATGGCCGGAATAGATCGGCATCAAGAGGTCGGCCACGGTTGCGCCCAGCAGGCCGAAGGCAATGGTCAGTGTCAGCCAGGGCTGGTTCAGCCAGTGGCGGAACACGAACGGGATCACCACGCGTATCGCCGCGGGTTTGTTGGATGAAGCGGTCATATCGTCATCCGGCTCGCGCTCGCGCGCAGGTGCCGGCTCCAATCTGGACGTGCGACGGCAAGGAAAGCCGGACGCAAGCGTCGGTAAAAATCAGTGACTTACTGGGAGATTTGAGGATCGGGGGAAGCTCACCCGATCGTGGCTCGCGGAGACGGCCTTCTCAGAGGCCGGATACAGCGTCCATCATGGGCATCGGACGCGGACGAGTGATCTGCGAAAATGCGATAATCATGCAAATCCTCCCCGGTTCGAGCGACAATGCGCTGCTTATAAATCGACCAGCGCTGATTTGCAACCCATCACGCGCTAGTGGTCCAATTCCAACATTCGCATCCCGTTGCAGCGGTCACCTTTGCGAATGTTGGAATTTGAGGACCACTAGCAAAATATTGATTCTAGTGGAGCTTTGGATTTGACGTTCGCTTACGAATTTGCCGCAAGCGGGGTAGCGAACGTCAAATCCGCTCCACTAGTGCGCGTCGCCGCCGCCCGCGGCCTGCACCGGCTTGTTCACCAGGAAGACCAGGAGGCTCAGGGCCGCAAAGAACAGCGTCAGCATGAAGAAGGTGTCGCCGTAGCTCATGACCGCGGCCTGGCGGTGCACGATCTGCGACAATTGCTTGAGCGCCATCAGCGCCGCATCGCCCATGCCCTGCGCGCGCTGTGTCAGCGTGTTGAGCAGTTCGGTCGCGGTCGCATTCGCCCAGGTGACGCGATCCTGTAGCCGGGCAATGTGCAGATCGGTGCGGTCGTTCAACACCTCGTTGATGATCGCCAGGCCCACAGCGCCGCCGAGATTGCGCATCAGGTTGAACAGGCCGGAGGCGTTCTTCACCCGATCCGGCGCCAAGGTGCCGAGCGCGATGTTGTTGGTCGGCACCATCGCGCACATCATGCCGATGCCGCGCAGGATCTGCGGCACCATCAATTCGTAGAAATCATAGTCGCGCGTGATCCACGTCATCTGGTAGGAGCCGATGCCGAACGTTATGAGGCCAAAGGCGATGATGTAGCGCGGGTCGACGCGCTGCATCATCCGGCCCACGACCGGCGCCATCAGGAACATGGTGATCCCTGAGACGAACATG
>DATMNV010000174.1:0-71801 GCA_035568535.1 Bradyrhizobium sp. | reverse complement strand
ACGATCCGCGCCTCGCGCTCGGCGGTGGGGTAGTCGATCCAGTGGTAGACGCAGCGCCGCCGCAGCGCTTCATGCAGATCGCGCGTGCGGTTCGAGGTCAGCACCACGACCGGCCGCTCGGCGGCGCGCAGGGTGCCGCGCTCGGGAATCGAAATCTGGAAGTCGGACAGGAATTCGAGCAGGAAAGCCTCGAACTCCTGGTCGGCGCGATCGATTTCGTCGATCAGCAGCACGGCCGAATCCGGCGCTCGCAGGGCGGCGAGCATCGGCCGCTCGATCAGGAACGTCTCGCCATAGATGTCGATGCTCTCTTCGCCGGCCTGCCGGATCGCCAGCATCTGGCGCGGATAGTTCCATTCATAGAGCGCGGCGGAGGCGTCGATGCCCTCATAGCATTGCAGGCGGATCAGCCGGCGGCCGAGCACGGCGGCAATCGCCTTCGCAGCCTCGGTCTTGCCGACACCCGGCGCGCCCTCCAGCAGCAGCGGCTTGCCAAGTGCGAGACCGAGATAGGCCGCGGTCGCGAGCCCTTCGTCCGCAAGATAATAGGCGGCTCGCAGCGCCTTCTCCAGCGCCTCGGGGCTGTCGATGCCGACGATGGTGCCGCGGACAGCCATCTCAAGACCCTCAGCGTCGCGCCTGTGGGCGTGCGCCGCCCTGGGACTTAATAGCGCGCAAGACCTTTTCCGGCGTGATCGGCAGATCGTCGATGCGAACGCCGACGGCGTTGAAGATCGCGTTCGCAACCGCCGGCAACACCGGGTTGGCGCACATTTCGCCGGGACCCTTGGCGCCGAACGGACCGTCGGCCGCTGGCCGTTCCAGCACGGCGATGTCGTGCGGGCAGATGTCGCCGGGGCCGGGCATCAAATATTCGACAAAGTCGCGCGGGCCGTGAATGGGGTCGGGATAAAAAGGCTCGGGCGTTTCATAGAGCGCGTGGCTGATGCCCATCCAGGCGCCGCCGACAAGCTGCTGCTCGACCAGCCGCGGATTGAGCGCGCGGCCGAGTTCATAGGCACTGTCCATGCGCACCATCGCGACTTCGCCGGTCTCGTCGTCGACCTCGACCTCGGCCACCATGCAGGCATGGGCGTAGCAGGTCGCAGGCGACATCTCGCCGGTCTCGGGATCGACGTTCGAGAGCGGCACCAGGAAGATGCCCCGCCCCGAAATGGTCTTGCCCTGCTTGAACTGGGCGGCGATCGCGACGTCCTTGGTCGAGATCGAGCGATGCGGCGCGCCCTTGACATGGATGTTGCCGCGCCCGTCGGTCTCGAGATCGGCGGCATTCACTTCGAGTTCCTCGGCGGCCGCCTCCATCATCACGCCGCGCGCCTCGCGGGCCGCCGCCATCACCGCGTTGCCCACGCGGTGCGTACCGCGTGAGGCGAACGAGCCCATGCAGTGCGGGCCGGTGTCGGAATCCGCGGTGTCGACATAGACGTCTTCGACCGGCACGCCGAGCGTCTCCGCGCAGATCTGCCGGGTCACCGACTTCATGCCCTGGCCGAGGTCGATCGAGGACAACGCCACCGTGAACTTGCCGCTCGGATTGGAATGCACCAGCGCCTGGCTGGGGTCGCCGCCGAGATTCATGCCGATCGGATAATTGACCGACGCGATGCCGCGTCCGCGATGCCTTGTCATGGTCAGCGCCTCCTGGTGCCGAAGACGGAAGAGAAGCGAGTGGCGCCGTGCGACGGTGCTGCCGGTGGCCGCGGCGGCGCGGGGGGTGGCGGCGCGGGCGGCGGTGGCTCGCGCGTGGCCGCAGGCAAGCGGTCGTAACTCGTGCGCTGCTGCGCAGCCATCGCCGGTTGCGGTCGGGTTTCGCGCGGCGTCGACGGCACGGCCGCGCGATCGCCGCCGCCGTCCTTGCGCGAGGAGGCCCGCCGAAACTCTTCGCGCAGCGGCCATTTGGCCTTTTCGGCCGCGACCTGGACGCATTCGATCAGGGCGGTGTTTTTGGCCTCGCGCCGGTGTGCCTTCATGTCGCCGTCGCGATAGGCGTTGAGGATGCGAAACTCCATCGGGTCCATGCTGACGAGGTTTGCGAGCTTGTCCATCTGGCATTCGATCGCGAAGTCCATGGCGGTAACGCCGAAGCCGCGCATGGCGGTGGCCGGGGTGCGGTTGGTAAACACGCAGTAGATGTCGCCATAGACGTTTGGAATGGTGTAGGGGCCGGGCAGATGCGCCGCGCATTTGACGGCGGCATAGCTGGAAAGCCGCGTGTAGGCGCCGCTGTCGAAATAGGCCCGGACCTTGCGCGCGACGATGCGGCCATCGCGCATCACGCCGTCCTTGATGTAGATGCGCTCGGCGCCGCGGGGCGGGCCGTACTGCATCTCTTCCTCGCGCCCGAACAGGTAGCGCACCGGGCGTCCGGTCAGCATGGCGCCGAGAATGCAAAGCGGCTCGGTCAGCGTGTCCACCTTGCCGCCAAAACCACCACCCACGGTGCCGCCAATGAAATGGAAGGTGTTCGAGGGCACATCCAGGATTTTGGCGCAGGTGTCGACCGAGAAGAACAACGCTTGGGTCGACGTATAGACGACATAGCGGCCATTGGTGTCGGGTGCAGCGATCGAGCCGTTGGTTTCGGTCGGGGCGTGCTCGATCGGCGACATCTGGTAGCGCTGCTCGAGCACATGGTCGGCGCCGGCGAGGGCGCGCTCGACATCCCCGAAGCGCAGCTTCTGGTGATCATAGACGTCGTAATAGGTGAAGGTGTTCTTCGGGTAGGTCTCGTTGACCACGGGCGCGCCGGGTTTGAGCGCTTCCTCGACATCGAACACGGTCGGGAGCGGCTCGTAATCGACCCTCACCTTGGCCATGGCCTCGTAGGCTTCACGCGGGGTGTCCGCGACCACGGCGACGATCGGCTCGCCCTTGTAGCGCACCTTGTCGACGGCAAGCGACGGCTCGTCGTCCTTGCCGAAATTGATCAAACTCAGCAGCGTATTGAGATTGCGCGGCACATCCGCGCCGCGGATGATCCTGCGCACGCCGGGTGAATGTTCGGCCTCCGTCGTGTCGATGCGGCGCAGGCGGGCATGGGCGTGCGTGCTGCGCACGACCTTCAGATGCAGCATGCCCTGCAGCTTGTGGTCGTCGAAATAGGTCGAGGTGCCCGTGACATGCCCGAGCATGTCCTGGCGCTGCGTGCCCTTGCCGATTTCGTTCAGGTTGTCGTCGCGCTCGTCGGCGAAGATGTCCTTGCGCAGTTCCAGCATGGTGATCTCCTTCAAGCCCGGGCACGGCCGCCGGAGGCGGCGGCGAGCACGGCGTTGATGATCGGCTCGTAGCCGGTGCAGCGGCAGATATTGCCGGAGATCGCCTCGATGACCTCGGCGCGGCTCGGCTGTGGATTGCGGTCGAGCAGGGCCTTTGCGGCCATCAGCATGCCCGGCGTGCAGTAGCCGCACTGGGCGGCAAAATTGTCGGCGAAAGCACGCTGCAGCGGGTGCAGGTTGGGGCCATCCTTGATGCCGTCCAGTGTCTGCACGGAGCGGCCGGCCACGGATTCAGCAAGCGTCAGGCATGACAGATGCAGTTCGCCGTCGATCAGCACGCTGCAGGCGCCGCAGCCGCCCTGGCCGCAGCCGAATTTGGGCGTCATGTCGCCGATCAGCTCGCGCAGCGCGACGAGCAGATTGGTGCCGCCATCGACGAAGATCGCAACGTCGCGGCCGTTGTGACGAAATTGCAGGGCGGTCTTGGCCATGACGATCCTATTCCTGACCGGACAACAGGCGTCGGAGGTGAACGCCCACGATTTCGCGGCGATACCAGCTGCTAGCCAACGCATTGTCGGATGGCGAGGTGCCTTCGACCGCCGCCGAAGCAGCCGCGCTGATCGAGGAAGCATCGAGCGGCCGTCCTTCCAGCGCGCGCTCGGCGGCCTTGGCGCGGATTTGGGTCGGCGCCATCGAGCCCAATGCGATCCGCGCGCCCAGCACGCGTCCGCTGCTGATTGGCAGATGCGCCGCGAGCGTGATGACCGAGCCGCCCTTGGGCTTGATCCGCGCGATCTTGCGATAGCGGAAGGCGTCGGGGCTAAGCGGCTTCTGGCAGGAGAGCGACAGCACCAACGTGCCCGCCTGCCGCTCGCGCGATTGCAGAAACTCCTCGATCGGCACGTCGCGCGCGCCAAAACCGCCTTGCACGGAAACCACCGCATCAAGCGCGAGCAGGGCAACCGTAAAGTCGCCATAGGGGGTCGGCGCAAACAGATTGCCACCGACGGTGCCCATGTTGCGCACCGCCGGACCGCCGACCGAACGCGCGGGGGCGTGCAGGAAGGCGAGATCGCGTTCGGCCAATATCTTGGCGAAGGTAACGCCGGCGCCGATGGTGACGCGCGGCCCGGACGCGTCGATCCGCATCAGCGCCTGATCATGGGCGCGCACGATGGTCGAGATCGAGATATCGCCCTCGTTGAGCGCGCGCATGACCAGCGTGCCGCCGGCGAAATAGCGGGCGCCGCGGTCGGACGACAGCGCCGCCGCCGCTTCGCCCGAGCTCGCGAATGTCTTTACATTGACGGGCATCAATTTCTCTCCACGATCATGCGGCCTCGCTCAGATGCCGGCGAATGGCCTCGAAACCGGCCTGATAGATCTGTTCCGAGACCATTTCGGTGAGGCGTTTGGTGTCCTCCGGACGCGTCATGAACCGCGACTCCCAATGCCAGAAGGTGCGATCGCCGTCGGTGACCGGCAGCAGGCGGACGTGCGCTACATAGTTGAACATCGGGATCGGCGTCTCGAGCAGGCAATAGCTGAAGGTCTGTTCGAGATCGGACAGCGCCAGCAATTGCTCGCGCAGTTCCGAGCCGTCCGTCAGCTTGAAGCGGCGGACGCAGCCGATCTTGTCGGATGCCTGCGCGCGCTCGATCGTCGAGGTCGCCACCGCCGGGTGCCAGCGGTCGTGGCCGTTGAAATCGCGCAGCACGGCCCAGACCGCGTCGGTCGGCGCATTCAAGATCGTGCTTTTGACGATATGCGGCACCGCTCACCCTCCGAATGCCCGCTTCAGCGCATCAAAGCCGCCCTGGAACACACTGCCGCCGATATTGCCGACGAGTTCCGCCTCGCGCTCGGCTGCGCAGTCGAATTCGGCGGTCCATTCGAGGAAGGTCTGGTCGCCGTCGGTGACCGGCGTCAGCCGGAGCGTGGCGACATAGTTCTCCACGCCCATCGGCGACTCGAGAATCGAGTAGGTGCAGAACATGTCGTAGTCGGACAGGCCGAGCAGCTTCTCGCGGATGCGATCGCCGTTGCGCAGGCGGAAATCGCGCACGCAGCCGATCTTGTCGGCGGGCTCGCCGCCCTCGATCCGGCTTTCGGCGATCGCGGGATGCCAGTTCGGCAGGCCGTTGAAGTCACGCACGCGCGCCCAGACGCGATCGTTGCGCGCGTTGACGACGGTGGACACATAGACCCGGGCCATGGCGCGCTCTTATCCTTTCTTGCGCGGGCCGCGCTCGGTAGGCGCTTCGCCTGTGGGGGTGCCTCCGGAGCTTGCGGCAGGAGGCGAGGCAGGCTTGCCTTCGCCGCCCTTGCGTGACGACTCCTGGATACCCTGCATATCGCGCGCTTCGCGGATCAGGCCCGGCATCTTGGCAAGGCTTCCGCCTTCGACACCAATGTCGGCCAGAATCGAATCGATCAGGGGCGCTTGCACGCGATAGCGCAGCGCCGAGTCGATCACCTCGTCGGTGGCGCTGCGGCCGCCATTGCCGCCGCCACTGCCGTTGAGGCCGTCCACCTGAAGAATGCGGATGCCCTCGATCTTTTCCATCGGCTTGACGCTCTCGCGGACGATGCCCTCGATGCGGTCGAGCAGCTTGCGGCGGAACAGCGAGTAGCGCGCCTGGTCGGTGAGCACGTTCTCGGCTTCGTTGAGCATCCGTTGCGCCTCGGCCTCGACCGTGGCGCGGATCCGCTCGGCTTCGGCGGCAATTCGCGTCTCCTCGGCCTGTTTCTCGGCGATCAGCACCTCGACGGTCTTGCGCCGTTTGGCGATCTCGCTCTCGCGCGCGGTGATGACGCGCTCGGTGGCTTCCGTCGCCCCCACCCGGGCATTTTCGGCCGCGGCACGTGCTGCCGACTCCTCCAGCGACTTTTGATGGATGGCAATGGCCTTTTCCATCATCGCGGTCTCGACGTCTTTCTCGCGGCCGACTTCCAGCTTGCGCAAATCGCGCTCGCGGCCGATCCTGGCTTCATCGAGGCCGCGGTCGGAGGCGATGCGGGCGCGCTCGACCTCCTCGCGGGAGGCGATCTCGGCCTCCTGCAGGGACTGGACGCGGGCGATCTCGAGCTGCTCGATGGCGCGTCGGCGTGCGATCCGCGCCGTCTCCAGCGCCTGCTCGCGCGAGACGTCGGTGGTCTCGACTTCCTTGCGCGCCACGATCTCCGCCTGCTTGACCTGGCGGTCGGCGTCGATGCGCTCCGACCGCTTGGCGGCAAGCGCGATCACGCGCTCCTCGTCGGCGATCTCGACCGCCTTCTTCTGGTCGATGTTGAGCACCTCGCGTGTCTTGGAAGATGCGATGCGCTCGCTTTCGAGCGCGAGCTCGACATCGATGCGTTGGCGTTCGATGGCGTCGCGGCGCTTGAGCTCGGCCGCCTCGATCGCCTCCGTGCGCGCAATCTCCAATCCTCTGGTTTCCCTTTCCGCGCGGATACGTTCGGCGGCGACGGTCTTCTCCTGCACGATCCGGGCAGCCTCGATCGATTCGCGCGAGGCGATGTCGGCTTCCTCGATCGCGCGATTGCGCGCGATTTCGAGGGCACGCACCCGCTCTTCCTGGGCGATGCGCGAGGCTTCAGTCGCTTCACGCGCGGCGATGCCGGCGACCTCCAGCGCCTTGTTGCGCTCGATTTCCAATTGACGGGTAGCCTGCTCGGCGCCGATCCGTTCGGCCGCGAGGTTGCGCTCGCGGGCGATCCGGGCGCCTTCCACCGTCCTCTGCGCCTCGATTTCGGCCTCCTGCACGTTACGAACCTGCTGGATCTCCATCGACCTTGTGCGCTCGTCGGACGTGATGCGCTCGACGTTGACCGTCATGGTCTGGGCGATGCGGGCCTTTTCGGTCGCCTCGCGCGCCGCGATCTCGGCTTCCTCGACCGCTCGGGTGCGCTCGATCTCGCGCCGGCGGGTCTCTTCCTCATTGGCGATGCGCGCGTCGGTGACGGCACGATCCTGCTGGATGCGGGCCTTCTCGACGGCCTCGCGCGCCGCGATCTCGGCTTCCTCCACCGTCCTGGTGCGCTCGATGTCGCGCTGGCGTACCTCGCGCTCGGAGGCGATCCGGGCGGTATCGACCGCGCGCTGGTTGGAGATCCTGGCCTTTTCGATCTCTTCGCGGGCGAGCAGCTCCTTCTCCTCGACCGCGCGGGTACGCTCGATCTCGCGCTGGCGGGTCTCGCGCTCGGAAGAAATGCGGGCTTCCGCAATGGCGAGCTCATTGGCGATGCGCGCCTTCTCGATCGCCTCGCGCGCGGTGAACTGCGCCTGTTCGGCCTCGGTTTCGCGCAGGGCGCGCTCCCGGGCGACTTCCGTACGCTGCAGCGCCCGGCGCATCTCGATGTCGCGCTCCTGTTCGAGGCGTGCCGTTTCGCTTTCGCGCTCGATCTCCAGCGCCTGGCGCTCGGCGTCGAGATTGCGGGTGCGGATCTTGATCATCGAGTCCTGCTCGATGTCGTTGCGCAGCTTACGCTTGGCCTCGATGTCCTCCATCAGCCGGGTCAGACCTTCGGCATCGAACCTGTTGGACGGATTGAAGAATTCCAGGTCGGTCTGGTCCAGATCGGTGATCGCGACCGATTCCAGCTCGAGGCCGTTCTGGGCCAGCGCTTCGGCAGCGGCGGCCTTGAGGCGGGCGACATATTCGCCGCGCTGCTCGTGCATCTGCTCCATGGTCATTTCGGCGGCGACCGAGCGGATGGCGGAGACGAACTTGCCGGAGAGCAGGGCGTGCAGCTGCTCGGGCTCGAGCGTGCGGCGTCCGAGGGTTGCGGCGGCAATCGCGACCGCTTCGCGGGTGGGCTGAACGCGCACGTAAAAGTCGGCCTCGATGTCGACGCGCATGCGGTCGCGGGTGATGACGGCGTCCTGCCTTGCGCGGGTGATGCCCATCGGCAGCACGTTCATGTTGACCGGCGTGAAGTCGTGGATGAAGGGCAGCACGAAGGCGCCGCCATTGATCACGACGCGTTCGCCGAGGAAGCCGGTGCGGACGAAGGAGACCTCCTTCGACGAGCGGTGATAGAGCCAGTTGACGATGTACACGGCGATGACGATCGCGATGATCGCGACGATCAACCAGAGGATCAATTGACCAACCAAAATCCCCGACATCTTTTCCTCCCTTGCGTCGGCGCCCTAGCGCGCGCCGATCGCCTTGAACTTGCGAACCTGATCCGTCAGCGCCCGCTCCACCGGCAGGCGTTCCATCGAGGAAGCGCCGTAGAAGCCGTGGCATTTGCGGGTGTTCTTCATGATGAAATCGGCGTCGGCGGGGTCCGCGATCGGACCGCCATGCGCGAGCACGAAAATGTCCGGATTGACGCTGAGCGCGGCGGCTGCCCAGGCATCGATGCGGGCGGGACAATCCTTGAGCTTCAGCGCCGTCTGCGCGCCGATCGCCCCGCCCGTGGTGAGGCCGAGGTGGCAGACGATGATGTCGGCGCCGGCGATCGCCATCGCGGCTGCCTCCTTCTCGCTGAAGACGTATGGCGTCGTCAGCATGTCCTTCTCGTTTGCCTTCGAGATCATCTCGATCTCCAGCGCATAGGACATGCCGGTTTCTTCCAAATTGGCGCGGAAGATGCCGTCGATCAGGCCGACGGTCGGGAAGTTCTGCACGCCGGCAAAGCCCAGCGCCTTCAACTGGTCGAGGAAAAGATCCATGTCGCGGAACGGATCGGTGCCGTTGACGCCGGCAAGCACCGGCGTCCTGGTGACGATCGGCAAGACTTCGCCGGCCATCTCCAGCACGATCGCATTGGCGTCGCCATAGGGCATGAGGCCCGCGAGCGAGCCGCGGCCTGCCATGCGATAGCGGCCCGAATTGTAGATCACGATCAGGTCGACGCCGCCGGCCTCCTCGCATTTGGCCGACAGGCCCGTGCCGGCGCCACCGCCGACGATTGGCTCGCCCCGGGCCACCATCTCCCGGAATTTCTTCAGCAGCGCCTTGCGTTCAAACCTCGGCATGGGTCACCTCGCCACTCTGCGCCGCCCGCTTGCGCGCCCGAGCAGGGGCCGGAACGCGCCGACGATGGTGGAAGCGAATTCGGGATCGTTGATATTGCGTTTGACGCGGATGATCTGGCGGTTGGCCGTCTGCCGCACGGTGCGTTCGAGTGCCCTGAACAGCGCCGCGTCGGCCTCGGGATCCCAGAACGGCTGCGCTGGCGCATCGAGCGCGGAGACGCCGCCTTCCGGCAGGAAGAAGCGCACCGGCCCATCCATCTGGTTGACCCGCTCGCCGATCCAGCGCCCCATGCGGTCGTTCTCTTCCGGCGTGGTCCGCATCAACGTGACCTGGGGATTGTGGACATGGAATTTGCGCTGGCGATAGCGCTCGGGAATGGTGTCCGGTGCGCCGAAGTTCACCATATCCAGCGCGCCGACCGAGCCGACATAGGGCACGCGGCTGCGGATGATCGCGCCGAAACGGTCGTCGATGGCCGGGAACACGCCGCCCATCAGGAGATCGCAGACTTCAGTCGTGGTGAGATCGATGACGCCGGCCAGTTGCCCGGAATCGACCAGCTTCTCCATCGAGCGGCCGCCGACGCCGGTGGCGTGGAAGACCAGACACTCGAAGTCCTCCTTCAGCTCGGCGGCGATCTTCTGCACCGCGGGCGTGGTGACACCGAACATCGTGATGCCAATGGAGGGCAGGGTGGCAATCGCGTCGCGTTGTTTGGCGCGATCGTCGAGCCGCGCTTTGACCATGCCGACCAAGGCGTTGGCGCCGTTGGCTAACACTGCGCGCGAGATCGAGTTGAGGCCCTGCACGTCGGTGACCGAATACATCATGGTGATGTCGGCAGGTCCGACATAGGGGCCGACATCGCCGGAAGCGACGGAGGAGATGATCAGCTTGGGCACACCGACGGGCAGGGCGCGCATGGCCGGTGCAACCAGCGAGGCGCCGCCGGAGCCGCCGGCCGAGATGATGCCGGCAATGTTGCCCTGCCGGCGCAGCCATTTGGCGAAGGCGTCTGCCATGGCGGTCACGGAGGCGCCGCGGTCGGCGCCGAATACGCCCGATCCGCCGCGGCTGTGGTTGAGCGCGATCTCCTGCGCCGAAACATCGCAGGTCGATAGCTTGCCGCTGGTGGAGACGTCGACGAGGCGGGTGCGCAGGCCGCTCTCGGCGATGATGTCGCGGATGAAGCGAAGCTCCGCTCCTTTGGTATCGAGCGTGCCGGCGACCAGCACGACCGGCGGTCCCGATACAGGTTGCGCGGTCGGCTCCCGCCGCTGCCGTGTGCTGGCCTCTAACCGCGTCACGCCGGTCGAGAGCGTGCGCGCCGCCGCCTCGATCCGCGCGATCGGCGCGGGCTGCGACCAGCGGGTCGGCAGACTGGGATTGGAGACATAGATGCGGATCGGCGCCGAGCCGGGCGGGCGTTGCGGCGGGGGATCTGTGTCCGGCTTTGCCGATTCGGGTTCAAGATCGGCGTCAATCTCGGCATGAACGCCGACGCCGAGCAGGCGCTGCTGCAGGTCGCGATCCGCCGACAGGCGGCCGGAATCGATGATTCGGTTGATGCGGCCATTGACCATGATGGCGACGTTCCTGGAGATCGCGGTCGCCACGCCAATGTTCTGCTCGATCATCAGCACCGAGATGTCGCCTTCGTCGCCAAGGCGCACCAGCATCTCCTCGACCTGGGCGACGATAACGGGCGCGAGGCCTTCGGTCGGCTCGTCCATGATCAACAGGTGCGGGTTGGTCAAAAGGGCGCGCGAGATCGCCAGCATCTGCTGCTCGCCGCCGGAAAGCTGGCCGCCGCCATGGTTCTTGCGTTCGGCGAGGCGCGGGAAAATCTCGTAGATGCGCTCGACACTCCAGGGCCCGCGCCGGATACCGGCGGCAAGACGCAGATGCTCGTCGACGCTGAGCGAGCGCCACAGCCGCCGTCCCTGCGGCACATAGCCGACGCCGAGACGCGCGATGCCGGCCGGCGACAGGGAGGTGATATCCTGCCCACGGACTCGGATCGAGCCGCCGCTCGCGCGCAGCAGGCCCATGATGGTCTTGCAGAGCGTGGTCTTGCCCATGCCGTTGCGGCCGACCACCGAGAACACGCCGGATTCAAGCGTAAGATCGACGCCCTGCAACGCGTGCGAATGGCCGTAATAGACATCGAGGCCGCGGACTTCGAGGGCGGGCGCGGAACGGCGGACGTCATTCATGTCCGCCTCCGAGATAAAGCTCCTGCACTTCCGGATCGGATTCGATCTCCTGCGGCAGGCCTTCCTTGAAGACCCGGCCGTTGTGCATCATCGTCACGCTCTCGACGACGCGCAGCGCCACGTCCATGTCGTGCTCGATGATGATGTAGCCGATATGCGGCGGCAGCGACGTCAGGATTTCGATCAGCTCGCGCCGTTCGGCCGGCGACAGACCGGCTGCCGGCTCGTCGAACAGGATGAAGCGCGGTGCACCCGCAAGCGCCAGCGCGATTTCGAGCTGGCGCTGTTGTCCGTGCGCCAACTCGGAGACGCGCTGCTGCCTGACCGGCGTCAGATGCACCGCCTGGATCAGCAGATCGGCCGAATGCATCAGCGCGTCGTTGGGACGCGGACGCAGCGGCGAAAATCGTCCTCGGGAAACGCCGCAGCAGGCGAGATAGACATTGTCCTGCACGGTGAGGCCAGGGAACAGCGCCGAGATCTGGTAGGTGCGGCGCAGGCCGCGGCGGATGCGCTCGTAAGGCGGGAAGTGGGTGATGTCTTCGCCGAAGAAGCGGATGGTGCCGGAGGAGGGCGGAAAGTCGCCGGTGACGCAGTTGAACAGCGTGGTCTTGCCGGCGCCGTTGGAGCCGAGCACCGCACGGCGCTCGCCCGGCCGCACCGTGATAGTGACGTCGGTGAGTGCGGCGAGCGCGCCGAACATCCGCGTCACGCCGCGCAGCTCCAGCGCGGCGCCGGCCCCAACCGCGGAAATGCGCCGGGCGACACTATCCATGGCGGTGACCTCCGCGGGAGCGGCTTTCGGCCCCGGTGACGCTGCGGCGCCAGCGTTCCCAGAGGCCGATCACGCCATCCGATGACCAGAACACAATGACGAGGAAGCCGAGGCCGATCAGGAGACGGAAGCGGTTGCCGTCGAGACCGACCTTGACCAGGAAGTCGAGCGCGAAGGTGCGCAGCATGACGAAGATGAACGCGCCGATGAAGGGGCCAATGGGCCGGGTGATGCCGCCGACCACCGCCATGATCAGGATGTCGATGCAGCGTTCGACCGCGATCGAGCCGGGCGAGATCTGCCGGTAGTTCCAGACCTGGAGAACGCCACCAAGCGCTGCGACAAAGGACGCGAAGGCATAGGCCGCAACCCGATGCGCGTTGACATTGAAGCCGAGCGCGGCCATGCGGCGAGGATTGTCGCGAACGCCCTGCAGGGCGAGCCCGAACGGCGCGCGCGAGACATAGAGCACCGCGAAATAGCACAGCGCCGCGGTCGCAAGGATCACGTAATAAAAGGGAATATCGGAACGCCAGTCGATGCCCCAGAAATGCGGGGTCGCGACGGCGTTGATGCCGGTGTGGCCGTTGAAGATCGCCCAGTTCTGGTTGGTGAAGAAGTAGAAGGCCGCACCGATCGCGAGCGTGATCATGATGGTGTAGATGCCCTCGGTGCGCACGGCGAGCGCGCCGCCGAGCGTGCCGAAGGCGGTGGCAAGCACCAGCGCCATCGGGGTGGCGAGCCACCACGGCCAACCCAGGCTGATATTGGCGCTGTCGCTCAAGCCGAACACCGCAACCATGTAGCCGGCAAAGCCCGCAATGGTGAGCTGCATCAGGCTGACCATGCCGCCATAGCCCGCGAGGAACATCAGGCTGAGCGAGACGATGCCGAGGATCAGCGTCGTACCGAAGATTTCGATCAGGAAGAAGCCGTTGGCGATCAGCGGCATGATCAGCAGGATCACGGCGACTACCCAGGCCGCGGGATTGTCGAATTCCATCCATGCTATCGCGGCCGGCCGCTGTGCGGCTGACGCCGGCGGCTTGGCGTGAAGGCGGGTGTCCTGGATCAGCGACATGTCAGCGCCTCGCCAACAGGCCCTGCGGCCGAAGCGCCAGCACGAGCACCATGATGAGGAAGGTGACCACGATCGCGTAGGTCGGGATGTAGACCGAGCCAAGCTGTTCGGCGAGGCCGATGATCAGCGCGCCCAGTGCCGCGCCCGGGATCGATCCCATGCCGCCGACGATGACGACGACGAGGGACGCCAGCAGGAAACGCGTATCCTCGCCCGGCGATATCGATTGGAACGTGCCGCCGACCACGCCCGCGATGCCGGCCAGGCCCGCGCCCAGCGCGAAGATCACCACGAACACGATCTGGATGTAGATGCCGGTCGCGGCGAGGATATCGCGGTCATCGACGCCGGCGCGCACCATCATGCCGACGCGGGTGCGATTGAGCGCGAGCCACATCGCGACGCCGATCACGACGGACGCGGCGAAGATCACGAGCCGCACCAGCGGGTATTGCAGATAGACGGCTTCGCCCGATGATTTGACAGCGGTGACGAACGGCAATTCGATCGGGCCGATCAGCCAGTGCGGGGTCTGGACCTGATAGAAATCGCCGCCGAACGCCCACAGCATCAGGTCGGCGAACACGATCGAAAGCCCGATGGTCACCATGGTCTGGCGCAGGTCCTGCCCCTCCATGCGCCGGAACACGACGAGCTGCAATATAATGCCGACCAGCGCGACGAGGATGAAGGCGACGATGAAGCTGAGGATCCAGGAGCCGGTCCAGGCGCTGATGGCGTAACCGACATAGCCGCCGAACAGATAGAGCGAGCCATGCGCCAGATTGACATTGCGCATCAGGCCGAAGATCAGGGTGAAGCCGCTCGCCACCAGGAAATAGAGGCCACCGAGCGTGATGCCGTTGAAGACGGCGTTGAGGAAGACTTTCTTCCGGCCGATGGTCTCTTCCAATCCCGGCGGCCAGACCGCGAAGATCAGCCAGAGCAGGACCGCGACCGCGATCAGGACGATCAATGCCCATGCCGGATGGCGTTCGATGAGCCGGGCCATCTCCGTTCGCGTTCCCTCTGTGCCGCGCGACCGTCTTTGGGCCGCGTCGAAGGCATCCTATCGACACCGCAATGAGGGGATTTGATCGAGAGTATCTTTTATCAATCTCCGTTTAGGGCCGTAACACCTTGGCGGCTCGGCGGTATTCGGTCGGCGCCATGCCGACATTGGCGGCGAAGAAGCGGGTGAAGCCGCTTTGGGAGGAGAAGCCGAGATCGAAGCCGATGTCGGCGATCGGCGCTTCGGTGGCGACCAGTGCGTCGAGGGCCTGTTCCATCATCAGCGTGTTGAGATAGAGGTGGGGGGTGACGCCGGTCTGAGTGCGGAACAGACGGTAGAAATGGGGGCGGGAGAGGCCGGATTCGCGTGCGATCAAATCGAGCTCGAGCTCGGCGCCCGGGCTTTCGGACATCAGCTTGATGGATTTTCGCACCCGGAAGTCGGTGACGGCCGCGGCGGTCCTTGTTTCCTGGGCCCGCTCAGCGGCTTGCCAGCTTTCCTCATGGCAGCCGTCGATCAATTGCCGCAGCTCGGAGTCGAGGCTGGAGAGCGACGGCGCGCCGCACACCAGCGCCGCGGTGCGGCGAATATGCTTGTCGAGCGCGGTGGTGCGCTTGAAACAGGTTTTCCCGAAACGCAGGCCATGGGCGCGCGCGGCGTCGGGGGCGAACCATTCGGCATTGACATAGAGCACGAAGAAGATCGCCCCATTGTCCATGTCGGCCGGGACAAAATTATGCGGCTCCCACGGGTTGATCGCGACGATGGAGTCCTCGGTGAGGAGCCAGCGGTCGTCGCACACATCGATGCGCGCCGGCGTTCCGCCGACGTGAAAGATCAGATGCCCCTCGCGATGCGCATGCATGTTGAACGGGCGGTTCAACTGATAGACCGTCGCGCGGCCGAACCGGCCGTGGAAGACGGCAAGCGCTCGGCTCATGCCTTCCCCTCCCGCGGGATGCTCTTGTCTTTTTCTTTCGAGCAAGGTCGATCATCCCGGGAGGGAATGCAAGAGCCGAGAAGGGCTGGCCGCGGCCGATAATGTCGCGGTCAACCCCTGGTTGGCTGGCTCAAGGCGCAGAAAGGTCAGTACTTCTTGCACTCCGGAACGGTTCGGCTCGGCAGGCCGATCTTGGCGAACACGGCCGGATCATAGCCGAGCGTCTGGTTCACGTTCGGAATGACCTTCACCACCTTGCTGAACAGCGCGCCCTTGCCGTCATCCACCACTTCGGTGACGAAGTTGGTGCCGATCGCCTGGCGGTTGGAGTCGAGCTTGATCTTGCCGTTGGGCGCGTCGAGCTCGATCTTGGCGAGCGCTTCCTTCAGCTTGGCCTGGTTGTTGCTGAGGTCGCCATTGACCTGACGGAGCCCGAGGATCAGCGCCATCGTCGAGTTGTAATAGTTGGTGGCGAGCAGCGACGGGCTCGGGAACCGCTTCTCCGGCGGGAACGAGTCCTGATAGGCCTTGACGAACTTCTGCCAGCCCGGATCCTCCCAGGTGTCGGCCTGGCCGCTCGCGGCGAGCGTGCCGATCAGCGCGTTCTTGGCGTTGCCCTTGGCCGACAGGATGGTCTGGTCGACCATGATCGAGCCGCCCATCAGATGCGCCTTGCCGCCGGCCTGCTGATACTGGTTCAGGAAATTGACGGCGTCGGCGCCGCCGAGGCCGAGATAGATCGCATCGACATCGTCGGGCAGCGCCGCGATGACGGAGGCGAAATCCTTGGTGCCGAGCGGCACCCATTGGCGGTTGGTGACCTGGCCGCCGGCGCCGCAGAACTCCAGCACCAGCCCGAAGACCTGGGTGTAGATGAAGGAATAGTCCTCGCCGATGGTTGCGATCTTCTTGTAGCCCTTGGTTTCATAGGCGTATTTGCCCAGGCCCACCTGCCACTGCGCGCCGTCCATGTTGTAGCGGAAGAAGTTCGGCGCCGGATCGACGTAGGTGGTTTCCTGCGCGCCGGAGGCGGCGTTGACGAAGGTCAGCTCCGGATGGGTCTTGGCAAAATTCTTGACCGCGATGCCTTCGTCGCCCGATAGCGGCGAGAGCAGGACCTGGACCTTGTCCTGTTCGATCAGCTTGCGCACGGCGCGAACCGCGGAATCCGGCGTCGCGTCGGTCGAAGCGATGACGAATTCCAATTCCTTGTCGCCGACCTTCTTGCCGAGCGCATTGAGCGCGGTCTGGAAGCCGCGAATGCCGTCCTCGCCGAGCACCGTGTAGGTGCCTTCGAGGGTCGCAGTAACGCCAACCTTGATCTTGTCCTGGGCGAAGGCAGCGCTCGAGAGCAACAGGCTCGTCAATGCAACCAGACCCACACAGCTTTTCAACATCGGTCTCCTCCCTTGTCGTGCCGGTTCGTTTGGTGGCCGCGATTGGCGCGGCCGGGCATCGCCGGAAGGAAGCTAGCTGATGACGAAGACGGCGCACCGGCGTCAGGCGTTTGCTGCTTAACGGGCAGTCTCATTTTTGCATGCTGCGGCGCGATAGGATGCGCGCTGAAAGAACGCATTGGAGCCCGATCAGCGAAACGAGACATGCGACTTCCGATCAGACGCTGCAACGATTTTTCGGGATTACCGGCGAAGGGGAGGCGGCGCACCGCGAAAACGTGAACCGAGTTTGCCCGTCGTCGAGCAAACTACCCGTGAACGGCAATGGACGCGACGAACGCTATTTGATCGTCGCGTGCACGGTAATTATCGACGTGCCGGAAGCCGCTGGCCCCTGACCCGTTGCTTTGATGGCAAAGGTATCGCTTCCCCTATATCTAGCCTTCGCCTTGTATTCGTAAGTAGACATGTTGAGCCGTTTCAACTTGCCGTGTGCCGGCTTTTGTGAAATGTCCGAGCTACTCACCGTGCCAGGCATCCTGATCGGAAATTGGCAACTTCCTCCGGACACGACGTCAATGTCGCTGGTCGAATTCTCGCCCCAGTCCGCCAGTGTTGCTGATATTGAACAGTCCGAAGCGGCCCGCGCCAATGACGCGGACATCAAGCTTGGAGTTCCAACGATAAGCGCCAAAGCGGCGACTCTAGACGACCGCATGGTAGACTTCCTCGCTTTCATGCACCTCAGGCGACCGCGATTGAAGCTGCGTCTTTCGGTTGGATGTTTTTGAATTCAGCCATCGGCTTATTGATGGTTGAAAGTCCGGAGTTGATGCAGGTCAATGTGCACGTGTTGCGGCATAAGTCGGCTGTCCAGGCCCGCGCCATTGGCGCCATAACGAAAAGGACCATCGGAGCGACCGATGGTCCCAAAAGCCTCAAGGGCTTTTGCTTTGCCTTGCCAGTTAGCAGCGGACAGACTGGCTGCTGCCGCAGGGTTGATGCTCGCTTTACGCTGGCCGTCTGGACCCTGGCCTTTGGACACTTGGCCTTTTGGACATTGGTCCCGTCGGACGCCTGTCGCTATCGGCACTGGTCGGCGTCGGCACTCGTCACTGTTGGCGCGGGATGGCGCGAGAAACCACTCCACCAACCGCTGACAATCCAACGCCCGTTCCAATGTACAGTCCAGACGAAATCTTCGGTTCCCGCATAAAATTTAGGGCAAGGTGGCTGTCAAACCGCACCACCACGCCGGCAGCAAAGTAAGCGGGGATCGCGAAGGACCGCGCCGGTCAGTGCACCGTGCTGAGCCGTTCACTTTCACAGGCGCAAGGAGCCGCGTAGAGCCGGTGAAGTTCAGCCTCCAAATACTCATTAACGAGCAACAGAGCCTCAAGTGCTCCGCGAATGCTACCGTCACAAGCTTCGATGATCTTTTCGATAGCAATTTCAGTCTGCTTAGAAGCCATACTTAATCCCCTGCGTATTCACCCGCGTGCAGTATCCGCGGCCAATTGGGGCCAAATTCTGGGCTCTGCGAGAACATTTGGTGGCATCGTGGAGTTTCCACAGCTTGCTACTTCAGGTCGTCGCGTACACCCTCGACGACCGGGTTATGCACCTTGCTCTCGAACGACCCGACAGGCTTTGGCGCGTTTCCGGCGAGGTTTTGGGCCGCAAAAAGAATGCCGTTGCCACAGACCTCTCGCCTTTTCATGCGCAATTCCGAGCAGCGGTTCGATTTCAGCCCGCAGGGCAGATTGGCCGGAAGGCGTAATCCGCCGACCATCCCGAACGAATGCACGCCGATAGTTCGGCATGAAGCGCAGCCTACCAGGTCTCAGAGTCGTGTCGTAGCCAGGCGGCGGATTACGCTTCGCCAATCCGCCCTATGCGCTGCGTCGCTGCGATCCATAGCCAACCCGGCGCGCGCAAGCAGATTGCGGCGGACTCCGTTGACGCCGTCGAGCGGAGACACGACATATCCTGTACCGTCGATCCAGGTCACTGCCGAGGGGCAAGATATGAACGCGCCACCAAAAATCGATCCCGTCACCGCGCATTCTGACGTTGTGCACTGGCTGACAAGCGAGACACGTGATGAGCGCTTCATCGACAATATTTTCGCCGAGCTGTGTGTCCGGCTCCAGCGCGCGGGCATTCCTGTCAAACGGGCGTCGCTTCATCTCCTGATCTACCATCCGCAATGGCTTGGCGCCCGGATCATGTGGGCCGACGGGATGCGCGAAGCTGAGCTAGCGAGAGTCGACTACGATGTCAGGGGCCGATCCGAATACATCGGTAGTCCCGCCAACGAAATTTATGACGGTGCCACCGAGGTGCGCGAGAATCTCGAACGCGATCCGTCACTGGGCCGCAAGCACGGCGTCTATGACGATATGCGGGCGAAAGGCCTGACCGACTATGTGGCGTGGCCGCTGTACCATACGCTCGGAAAGCGGCACATGGTGACTTTTGCAACCGACTGGCCAGGTGGTTTCGACGACGCGCATATCGCCGACCTGTTGAAACTGTTGCCGCCTCTCGCGCTGGTCAGCGAAATCCGTATGAAGAACCGGCTGGCGCGAACGCTGCTCGAAACCTATGTCGGGTCGCATGCCGGCGAGCTTATTCTGGCCGGCGCCACCAGGCGCGGAAGCGGGACAACGGTACGCGCCGCCATCATGATCTGCGATCTGCGTGATTTCACCAGGATTTCCGACAACTGGCCGCGCGATGACGTCATCGATCTTCTGAACAGCTATTTCGACGCGATGTCGGAGCCGATTGCGCGACATGGCGGGGAAATACTGAAATTTATCGGCGACGGTCTACTCGCCATTTTTCCGCTCAGCCGGCCATCGGCCTGCGCAAATCTGCTGCATGCCGTGGCCGAGGCCCGTCAGGCCATGGCTGCCCTGAACGAAAAGAACAACGCAACCGGTCGTGCGCCGCTGAATTACGGCATCGGCGTCCACGTCGGGGACGTCATGTACGGCAATATCGGATCGCGCACCCGGCTCGACTTCACGGTCATCGGTCCTGCGGTCAACATGGCTTCGCGTCTCGAAACCCTCACCAAACAATTGGGCAGAACGGTGCTGCTGTCCCGCTCGTTCGCCGACTTCGTCGAAAGCGATTTCGCTCTCGAACGCGTCGGCGAGTATCCGGTCCGCGGCTTCAACGATCCAATCGAGCTGTTTGCCTATCACGGCTGAATGGCGATCTATCGTCAGGCGCCGATCAGTATTATTACGGTGACCGTGAGCAGCCCGCATGAGCGACTTGTCCGCGGTAGCTCGGAGAGCGAAGGCGGAAGCGATACCCGAGCGGCGCGTGTTGTTGTGAATGACCGAGCGCCGCGCCGAAATCGAGCATGTAGAAAAAGCCGTTGCAGGCTACCATAGCGTTATGATTCGCACAGGACTCAAGAACACTGCATAAATCGGGGCGGGACTGACTTCAAGATACGGGAGCGTGGCAATGAAACGCATCGTGTTTGGTCTGACCCTCAGTACGATAGTTGCTTGCTTCGTTGGCAGCGCTATGTCGCGCGACCTTGATGGCCGCTACGCCAATTCACCGCTTAAGTCATGGTTCGATCATCTCGCGAGCGGCAAAGGACTCTGTTGCTCGATGGCTGATGGCGAAACCGTCGCAGACCCGGACTGGGAGTCAAGGGACGGCCATTATCGGGTTCGCCTTGAGAACAACTGGATCGATGTTCCCGATGATGCCGTGATCACCGAACCGAACCGTGCGGGACGCACAATGGTTTGGCCGATGCGTTCTGGCGATCAAATCTCGATCCGGTGCTTCATACCGGGAAGCATGACTTAGTACCGGAGTCCCCGGGTAACGTGCTCCAGGCGACGCTAACTTCATAGTCAGAATCTGTCACCTTAGTCATTTGAAGTTGTCGGATGAATTGGGTCTCCTGATCTCCTTCAGGTGGCGGGATTTCCCGCTGCGTTTCAACAATGGAGGAATGGGATGAACCACAGGCCTCTTAATTGCCTGGTTGCTTGCGTGGTCGCCGCGACGCTTGCTCTCGCTTCACCGGCTCTCGGGCGTGGTGGCGGCGGTGGTGGTGGCGGTCACGGCGGGGGCGGCTTCGGCGGTGGTGGTGGTCACGGCGGCGGCTTCGGGGGTGGTGGAATGCACGGCGGTGGCGGCTTCGGCGGCATGCATGGCGGCGGTTGGGGAGGAGGCATGCACGGAGGGATGCACGCCATGGGAGGAGGAATGCGTTTTGGCGGCATTGGCGGGGCTCCGCACTTTGCCGGCGCACGCTTTGCCGGGAGGCCTTTCGCGCATGCGGGGTTCTCGCCGCGCTTTTCGCACGCTGCATTCAATCACCGTTTCTTCTTCCACCATCGCTTCCGTCGCTTTGCGTTCGTTGGCGTCCCCTACGGCTACGCCGACTACGGCTACTACGACGACTGCTGGCGCAGGGTATGGACGGCCTATGGACTGCAGTGGACCAATGTCTGCGGGAACTACGGCTCCTACTAGAGCATGATCCGGAAACGTGGGAAGCGGTTTTCCGAAAAGATCATGCTCAAACAAAAGGAGTCAGTGTCGCCATGACGATCGTCGCCGGCATCCGTCTGGACAGACCGGCGGCGGCCATCACGCTCATTTGCGAGCCTCGTTGCCGAACCTCGGAGTAACATGAGTGGTAGCTGGCCGGTCGGAGACAGCGGACCATGACGGGAGGCCATCGTCGTATTCTGGTTGTTGAGGATGATCCGGAAACGGCCGGTCAGCTTGTCGAAGAGCTCACGACCAGCGGTTACCAGGTGGATTTGGCCACTTGCGGGAACGAGGCGCTGAGCCGTGGCTCGGAGTGCGACTATGCGGTGATCACGATTGACCGCATGCTCCCGGACATCGATGGAATTGCGGTGATGCGCCGACTGCGCGATGACGGCATAGCCGCACCGTTCCTGATCATCAGCGCACTCGGAGAAGTCGACGACAGGGTGCGCGGTTTGCGGGCCGGCGGAGACGATTACCTGGTCAAGCCGTTTTCTTTCATTGAGCTGTTGGCACGCCTCGAGGCGCTTGGTCGGCGCAGTGACACCATTGCCAAGGAGACCATCTTGCGCGTGGGCGATCTCGCGATCGACTTGATCTCGCGGACTGCCAGCCGGCGCGGCAAAGGTATCGATCTTCTTCCCCGGGAATTCCAGCTTTTGGAATATCTGGTGCGCAATGAAGGCCGCGTCGTCTCCCGGGCCATGTTGCTGCAACACGTCTGGGACCTTCATTTTGATCCGTCGACAAATATCATCGATGTCTATGTCGGGCGGGTCCGTCGAAAGGTCGATGACCAGCAGGCCTATCCGCTGATCCATACCATTCGCGGCATCGGGTACTGTCTCCGTGCTCCTGGCTAAGACACTGACGTCATCGACGTTCAAGCTCGCACTGATCGCGATCGGGACGTTTGGCGTGATCGTGTCGGCAATCTTTGGCTATGTCTACCTGTCGACCTCCAACTATGTACGCAGCCGATCGGATCGCGCGATCATGGCCGAGTATATGGACCTGCGGGATATCTACGAGCGGTCGGGACGTGAAGGGCTGATCGGCCTCATCCGCCAACGGGCGTCCGACAAGGCTTTCGCAGGTCACGCATATGTCCTCTCAGATCCTTCGTCCGCCGTCCTCGCCGCCAACCTCGGAGAATGGCCGCCGATGGCAACGGCGCCCTCGGGCTGGACGGAATTTCGCGCCCCCGGCGTGTCGCCGGAAGGGACCGGCCGGCCGCTTGTGCGGGGAATGATCGACACATTCGCAAGCGGCGACCGGCTGCTGGTTGGACGGGACATCAGTGACCTCGACAGTTTCGCCGGACAGATCGAGACAGCCGTGATCTCTGGCGTGTCATTGATATTTGTGCTCGCCGGGGTCGCGAGCGTCCTGGTGACGCGCCGCACCGTGGGACGAATCGAGCAGATCAACGCCACCAGCCGAGCCATCATGGCGAGCGGTCTGGACAAACGTATCCCGCTTCGCGGCACCAATGACGAATGGGATCGCGTTGCCGAGAACCTCAATTTGATGCTGGACCGCATCGAAACATTGATGGGCGAGGTAAAGCAGGTGAGCGACAATCTGGCCCACGACCTGCGGACGCCGCTTACACGAATGCGTGGGCGCCTGGAGAAGGCCTATCACGGCCAGCGTTTTGACGAGGACGCTCAGGCGTTGATCGGCGACACCATCGCCGACCTTGATGCCGTCTTGAGAATCTTCACCTCGATCACGCGGATAGCGCAAATCGAGACCCAGGTGCGGACGGGAGCGTTTCGAACCGTGAACCTGGTCGAAATCGCCCATGAGGTCGTCGAATTGTACGATGCTGCGGCCGAGCAGAACGGTAGCTGCCTTACCATGACCGGCAACGGCGAAGTGCTGGCGATCGGCGACCGCGATCTGATTTTTGATGCCGTCGCAAATCTTGTAGACAATGCAATCAAGCACGGCCGCGCCGGAGGACAGGTCGTTGTTGCGAGCGAAACCGTGAACGGCAGCCCGGTCGTTTCGATCACCGATAACGGACCCGGAATTCCCGCGGATCAATACGAACAGGTTTTCAAGCGCTTCTATCGACTCGAACAGAGCCGCTATACGCCGGGAAACGGCTTGGGACTGAGCCTCGTCTCAGCCGTCGCCCGTCTTCATGGTGCGCGTATCGAAATGTTCGATAACTCGCCTGGTCTCCAATTCAAGCTCTGGTTCTCGGCGCCGGGCACGCAGCGGCAGTAGGCTGCATTCCTGGGTGCACGGGTTTCGAAGATTGTCTCCCAATGTCAGCCGGTCTTTATCAGCCAAGCGAAAATAACGCAGCGGCAATCAGCACCACTGTCAAGGCGCTCAAGCCAACTACCGCCGCGATGAACCAACGATCCTGCGCCACGCGGTACAGGATAGCCCACTCAAGCGGTAAGTAGTCCTGACCATTTTTGCCAGCAGCCAGCTCATCCTGGCACCGTAGTTTCACGGGCCACGTCAGGCGGCGCAAGCGCGTACGGCGCAATGGCGAAGCGTTTGCGCCGTCATGGATTGGCGGCGGATCATGCTTCGCTAATCCGCCCTGCGCGCCAGGGCCGATCGGAAATGAAGCGACACCACCGGTTATGCGGAGCTCACTACCCTGCGCCTTGAACCTTCGTACGATCGGCGCAGGAACGCGAACAGGCTGCCTCCTGTCCCCGCGCCCAGCAGGTAGGCGATAGCGACCAACAGCGCGAGCGGGACGCGAGCATCGAAGCTGAAAAGAGACACTGTGACGATTTCGAAGTTTTGCAGCGCGAAGACGATCGTCGCTACGGCGAACAGAATAATGATGGCGAGGTAGATCCAGCGCATGAGAACCTCCTTTCGATTAACCGATCTTGTGTTGGCCGAAGTAGCCGGGGCTTTTTTGTCAGGTGACTGCAGCACAGGCTTCGGTCTCCGCAAGACCGACGGGTTCACGTGGATCAGAAATGAACAACAGGGGCTTGCGCCAATTGACCTAGATCAATGCACCCTGCGCGCCGATGTCTGCCATGCGAATAACCAAATACGCCCGTAACATTTGTTTTCGGCCGACGCTTGAGACAGCGATCGCATTTGCTGTCGGTGAGCTGAAATCATTCCCATCGCGAATTGACAGCCAACTCCAAACGGCTCTAATCCCTGTCAAAATACTGTCAGGAGGACGCCATGGCTGACGCGCTGATCATCGATGCCTGCCGGACGCCGCGCGGCGTCGGCAAGGCCGGCAAGGGCGCCTTGTCGGGCATCCATCCGCAGCAGCTCGGCGCCACCGTGTTGCGCGTCCTTGCGGAGCGCACCGGCATCAATACCGCCGATGTCGATGACATCATATGGGGTACCAGCGCACAGGTCGCGCAGCAGAGCGGCGACTTGGGGCGGATGTCCGCGCTCGATGCCGGCTATGATGTGCGCGCCTCCGGCGTGACGCTCGATCGGTTCTGCGGTTCCGGCATCACCAGCGTCAACATGGCGGCTTCCTCGATCATGGCGGGCGCGGAGGATCTGGTGATCGCTGGTGGTACCGAGATGATGTCGATGGAAGGCCGCCGTGGCCAGGGCCCGATGATGATGGATTCGGGCAATCTGCGCCTGCGCGCCAGGCATCCGCAATCGCATCAGGGCGTCTGCGCCGATGCCATCGCGACCATGGAGGGCATTTCACGGCAAGACGTCGATGCGCTCGGGCTCGAAAGCCAGAAACGGGCGGCGAGGGCGATCGGAGGCGGCTATTTCAAAAAGAGCCTGGTGCCGGTCCATCGCGACGACGGCACGCTCGCGCTCGACAAGGAAGAATATCCGCGGCCGCAGACCACGATGGAAGGCCTTGCGGGGCTGAAGCCGGCATTTCCCGCAGTGGCGGATTATCCGCTCGACGACAAGGGCACGACCTATCGCGGCCTGATCCTGCAAAAGCATCCCGGTCTCGACATCGATTTTGTCCATCACGCCGGCAATTCGTCGGGGGTGGTCGATGGCTCGGCCGCAATCCTGCTGGCGTCGCCGGCTTATGCGAAGGCGCACGGCCTCAAGCCGCGGGCGCGCGTGGTTGCGATGGCGAACATGGGCGACTCGCCGACGCTGATGCTCAATGCGCCGGTGCCGGCGACGCGCAAGGTGCTGGCCAAGGCAGGTCTCACGATCGACGACATCGATCTCTTCGAGATCAACGAAGCCTTCGCGGTGGTGGCGGAGAAATACATCCGCGACCTCAAGCTCGATCGCGACAAGGTCAACGTCAATGGCGGCGCGATCGCGCTCGGCCATCCCATCGGCGCGACGGGCTCGATCCTGATCGGCACGGTGCTGGACGAACTGGAGCGGCGCGATCTCAAGCGTGGCCTGGTGACGATGTGTGCCGCCGGCGGCATGGCGCCCGCGATCATCATCGAGCGGGTCTCGAGCGCGATGAATTTCGGTTAAATTGGTTTCGTCGGAAAATCTGCCCCTTCTCCCCTTGTGGGAGAAGGTGGCCATAGGCGGCCTCCGGCCGCCGTTCTTCAATTGGACGCCGATGCTTTGCATCGGCTATGCGAAGTCCGCGACGGATGAGGGGTTTGCATCCGCGGATGCGGAAGGTAGTTTACTTTGCGGAGACAAACCCCTCACCCGGATCGCATCTTTCGATGCGATCCGACCTCTCCCACAAGGGGAGAGGTGGACCGTCACTGCGGCCTCAACCTAACCCAATCTCATCCACCTTAGTTTGCGAGGCCTGTCGCCTGCCGGATACGGCTGACGGCCGAGGGCACGTCATTCCAGGCCGGTTTGTTCGGCGCGAATTGTCGGCGCAGGAAGGATACAAGCTCGGCAATCTGCGCATCGTTCATGCTGTCCTTGAACGCCGGCATGTAGCCGAGATCGCTGAAAGCCGGTTGCCTGATGCCATGCAGGATCACCTGAATGAGATTGTCCGGCTGCGCGCTGTGCAGATTGCTGTTTAGCGCCAGCGACGGTCGGCTGCCGAACAGCGGCAGGCCGCCGACTTCATGGCAGACCGCGCAGGCGCCTTGATAAAGGCGGGCACCGGCGCTCGACGCAAAGGTGACTTTACTCGCGGTTTCGCGCTCTGTCGCAAGCGTCTCCTGCGCCGGCTTGTCGATCGCGCTGGCGTTGAAGGAAGCGAGATAGACCGCCATCGCACGGATATCCGCATCGGGCAGCGACGCCAGTTCCTTCACCACCGGCGCCATCGGGCCGGCGGCCACGCCGTGATGGCGGGACTCGCCGGTGCGCAGGTAGGCAAAGAGCTCGTCTTCACTCCACGGGATCGGCGCCAGCGACAGAGAGGTCAGCGCGGGCGCTTCCCATCCGTCCGCAAAACCACCTGCGAGATGGGCGTTGGCCTTCTCCGCGCCAAGCGCATTGCGCGGCGAATGGCAGGCGCTGCAATGGCCAAGGCCTTCGACGAGATAGGCGCCGCGATTCCAGATTTCCGATTTGCTCGCGTCGGGCTTGAACGTTTCGGCCCGATGGAACAGCGCGTTCCATCCCGCCATCAGCGGGCGAAGGTGGAACGGAAACCGCATCTCGTTCTTCGGCGCTTCCGCGCACGCCGGCGCCTGCGCCATCAGCCAGGCATAGAGCGCCTGCAGGTCAGCGTCGCCAGCCCTGGCGAAATGAGTGTAGGGGAATGCGGGATAAAGATGGCGTCCATCTCGATGGATGCCCTCGCGCATCGCGCGCTCGAAGGCGGGATAGGACCAGGCGCCGATGCCCGTTGCTTCGTCCGGCGTGATGTTGGTGCTGTAGATGGTGCCGAACGGCGTTTCGATTCGGCGTCCGCCGGCATTGACGAGGCCGCCGGCGCCGGTGTGGCATACCGCGCAATCGCCGAGCGCGGCAAGCTGCTTGCCGCGTGCGATGGTTTCGGCCGAATAAACCGCAGCGTCGGGCCGGGCGATCGGCGCAATCTCGCGCCATGGCAGAATTGCGGCGCAAATGCCGATCGCGGCGGCGCCGACGGCGGCGATGCCGCCAAACAAGCCGCGCTTCGCGGCGAATGGATTGGTCCAATTGGTGACTGATGGTATTGACGCCGGCGGCGGCGCCGGCAACGCTTCGGGAATAGCTTGCCCCTCGCGCAATCCCCTCAAGATGCGCTCCGGCGTGAACGGCAATTCGCGAAAGCGTACGCCGGTCGCGTCAAAGATCGCGTTGGCGATCGCCGCGGCGCTGGGAACGGACGCGGACTCGCCGACGCCGAGCGGCGGCTGATCCTGCCGCGGCACCATCAAGACATCGATCTTCGGCACCTCGGGGAATTTGATGATGGGGTAGGCGCCCCATTCGCGCGTTACGACCGACGTGCGGTCGAAGGCGACTTCCTCCATCAGCGCGCGGCTGGTCGATTGCACGACATTGCCGTGGATCTGGTGCCGCACCCCGTCCGGATTGATCATCAATCCGGAGTCTTGTCCCGCGACGACGCGGGTCACGCTGACATCGCCGGTCGCCTTGTTGACCGCGACGTCGGCGATCCACGCCGACCACGCCGCGCCAAAGCCCGGAAACTTGCTGTGCACATAGAGCGCATAGGCGAAGCCGCGGCCGCGCACGATATCGCCTTCCGGTATCTTTTCTTCGCGCACCGGCCGCTTCTGCCAGCCGGCGCGCTCTGCCACCGCATGGACGAGATCGATGGCGCGCTGATCCCCAAGATAGCGCAGGCGATAGTCGATGGGGTCGACGCCGGCCTCGTCGGCGCATTCGTCGATGAAGGATTCGTGCGCAAAGGAATTCGGCAGCGCCGAGACGCCCCGAAGCCACGACGCGCGCACGATCGGCAGCATGTCATGCGCGACGACGCGCATGTTGTGATAGTCATAAGGCGGGATCGCGGTGCGGTCGCCCATTTCAAGCACGGTGGGCACCGCCGCGACTCGGCCCGTCAGCAACAGCGCCAGCGTTGGCGCGCCGTTCGATGGATAACGCGTCGCGAAATCGTAACCGGCAACGCTGCCGTCCGCGTTGAGCCCGCCCTTGACGTCGATCAACTGCGCGGTGCCCTTCGGCTCCCAGGCATGCTCCTGTTCGCGCGTCAATTGCACGCGTACCGGACGGCCGACCGCACGCGACAACAGCAGGGCATCCGCGGTAACGTCGTCGGCGCAGTTGCGGCCGTAGCAGCCGGCGGCTTCCAGCCGGATGACGTCGATGTCGCTCTCAGGCCGTTCCATCAGCTTCGCAAGATCGGCACGAAGCCAATGCGGGTTTTGCGTACCTGACCACACCTTGATCCGATCATTCCCGAATTCCGCCACGGCGCAGGACGGGCCGATCGATGCATGCATCTGATAGGGCCAGACATAGGTCCGCTGCATCGGCTTGGCCGACGCGGCGATCGCGGCATCGACGTCGCCCTGGTCCTTCAACACGCGCGGCGTCGAAGGATTCGTGCGCAGCGCGTTCTCGATGTCAGCGAGATCGGGCAGGGGTGGAGTCGGCTTCCAGCTCACCTCGAGCTGCAGCGCCGCCTTGATCGCATTCTCCTCGCGCTCGGCGACGACGCCGACGAAATCGCCGATGGTGACGACGGCGACGAGGCCCGGGATGTCACGCACCGAAGCTTCGTCAACGGCAATCAGGCTGGTACCGACAAACGGGCCTGCGTCGACACCGGCATAAGGCGGGCGCACGACGCGGCCGTGCAGCATATCAGGCACGCGAACGTCGTGCACATAGATGAGCTCGCCGGTCGCCTTTGCCGGCAAATCGACGCGCGGCACCGATTGCCCGACGATGGTGTGTTGGCTCACCGCCTTCACCTCGACGGTTTCGTCGAGCGCAAGACGAATGGTGTCGCCACCGATCAATTCGCCATAGCTGACACTGCGGTTGTCCTTGCCGCGAACAAGGCCGTCCTCGACCGTGAGCTCTGCAACCGGCAGATCGAGTTGCTCCGCGGCGCGCGCGATCAGGAATTGCCGGGCCTGCGCCGCCGCCTTGCGCAACGGCACGGCCGTGATCTGGATAGTCTCGCTCGCAATCGTTGGGCCCTGGTTCGGCACCTCCCTGGTGTCGCCGAGTACGACGACGACGCGCGCAAAGGACACGTCGAGCTCTTCGGCGACGATCTGCCCGAGCGCGGTGCGGATGCCGGTGCCGAGATCGACATGGCCGTTATAGGCGTTGACCTCGCCTTTGGCGGTGATCCGTATAAAAGTCTGGTCGTTGCCTGTCTCGCTGCTGGTCTCGAAGACCAGCAGGTTGCCCGACGCGGTCATCTGTCGCGTGCCTCGACGAGGTGGCCCGCGGCCCGCATCGCCGCGCGCATGATTTCGACATGCGCGCCGCAGCGGCAGAGATTATAGCGCAGCGCTTCAAGGATTTCCGCCTCAGACGGGTGCGGCGTCCGTTTCAACAGCGCCTTGGTGGTCATGATCATGCCGTTGAGGCAATAGCCACATTGCGCGGCTTGCTCCGTGATAAAGGCTTCCTGCACGGGATCGGGATGCTGGCGCGTGCCGAGGCCTTCGAGCGTCACGATGTCGCGGCCGACGCAGCCTTCGATCGGGATCACGCAGGAACGCGCGGCACTGCCGTCGATCAGCACCGTGCAGGTTCCGCATTCGCCGAGCCCGCAGCCATATTTCGGTCCGTTCAGTTCGAGATCGTTGCGCAGCACGTAAAGCAGCGCCGTGTCGGGAGCCGCACTCACATCGTGGTTTTTGCCGTTGACGGTTAGTCGGATCGTTGGCTGCGTCATCTCAAATCCGGTTGCGCGGCGGTGGCCAGGAACAGTACCGTTTGTATACAAACGTGCAAGCGGGGTGCGTTTCGCAGTGCAAACCTGTGCCCGCTTTGCGGACAGAGTCTCTAGGCAATTGAGTGAATATGCGGCAGGGCGGCGTTTTCCCCGCAGCCGGCGCTTGACAGTGCCTGGATTGCCGCGCAACATCGTTCGTATACGAACAAATTGTCCGGATGGCAGGGGCGCCGCCGGAGAACAGGCTGTTCATGTCGACTGAAGCGACGGCTGCGGCCATCGGCGACAAGATCCGCTGCGATGCATGTCCGGTGATGTGCTACATCAAGCCGGGTGCGGCAGGCGCCTGCGATCGCTATGCCAATCACGATGGCCAGCTCGTCCGCGTCGATCCGCACATCGTGCTGGAACGCACCGTCGAGCACGGCGGACGTCTGGTGCCGTTCCAGGTGAGCGGCGACTGGGACGGCAAGATCGTCCACCAGAGCGATATTTTCGTCACCGCGATCGGCGCCGGCACCACCTATCCCGATTACAAGCCTGCGCCGTTCATCGTCTCTTCCGAGATCGACGGCGTCGACATGGTCACCGTCGTCACCGAAGGCATCTTCTCCTACTGCGGCGTCAAGGTGAAGATCGACACCGATCGGCACCTTGGACCTGAGACCGCGACGGTGCGCGCGGAAGGCGAGGCGGTCGGCCATGTCACCACGGGCGAATATGGCTCGCAGATGCTGTCTCTCGGCGGCGTGCACCATCTGACCGGCGGCTCCAAGAAGGAGGGCCGCGTCACCTGCGATACGCTGATGGACCTCTCCAACTGCAAGCCGGTCGAACTCACGATCGACGGCGCCGCGACCGTGGTGGTGCAGGCCGGCCACGCGCCCATTGTCAATGGTATGCAGGAAGAGCGGATGCGGGTTGGCTGCGGCTCGGCGACCATCGGCATGTTCGCCAAGCAATGGCATGGCAAGGTCGATGAGGTCGTCGTGGTCGATGACCACATCACCGGCGTACTCAGTGAACATCAGGCCGGCAAGCTGCTGGATATCGCCGACACCGGCATCAAGATGAAGGGCCGGCGCTCGACGCCGGGCCGTTATTTCCAGGTTGCCGAGCCCGGCACCGGCTGGGGCGGCACCAAGATTTCTGATCCGCTGTCGGTGCTCGGCCCGTTCGATCCCAGGGAAGCGCGGCCGGGTCTGACCATGCTGATGGTGTCGACGACAGGCGAGCACGCGGCCTATTATGTCCTCGACGAGGCGCTGCGGCCGGTCGAGACCAACATGCCGCTCGACCTGAAACTCTCGGTCGAGCGCATCCAGGAAAATTGCGAGCCGGCGCTGTGCACGGTGCTGTTCATGGGCGGCGCCGGCGGCTCGCTGCGCGCTGGCGTCACCGACAATCCGGTGCGGCTGACGCGCTCGGTGAAGGACGCGCTGACGCGGGTGACCAGCGGCGGCGCGCCGGTTTATGTCTGGCCGGGCGGCGGCATCACCTTCATGGTCGATGTCACGCAGATGCCGGCCGGCGCCTTCGGTTATGTACCGACGCCGGCGCTGGTGGCGCCGATCGAGTTCACGATGCGGCTGTCGGATTATGCGGCGCTCGGCGGGCACATGGATTATGTGCGGCCGTTGACTTCGTTGCGCGATACCGCGGAGGTCCGGCCGATGCCCTATATTCCGGGACGGCGCGCATGAAACGGCCTCCGCAAATCGCGCTTCTTCCTGACGGCAAGCGGCTGCATTTGCAGGACGGTCCGATCGACCTGATCGTGGAGGCGAAGGGGAGCGCGCGCGAGGTGCGCGCGGCCTATGAGGTTGCGGCCGCGCGCTTTACCGGCCTGCTCGACGAGCTCTGCGCGGAGCTGGTCGAATTGCGCAAGGCTGCGCATCCCCTGCATTGCTCGCTGCATGGCCTCGTGGCGCGCCGCATGCACGCGGCGGTCGCGCCATTTGCCGGAAATTGCTTCATCACGCCGATGGCGGCGGTCGCGGGCAGCGTTGCTGAGGAAATTCTCGGTGTGATGCTGCGCGTAGCGCGGCTCGACCGCGCCTATGTCAATAATGGCGGCGACATCGCGCTGCATCTGGCCGAAGGCGAACAGTTCACGGTCGGCCTGATCGACCGGCCCGACAGCCAGGGCCTGATGCGCACCCTGGTCATCGGTGCCGGCGATCCGATCCGCGGCATCGCCACCAGCGGCCGCCACGGCCGCAGTTTTTCGCTCGGCATTGCCGACGCTGTGACCGTGCTGGCGAAAACCGCCTCAGTGGCCGATGCGGCGGCGACCATCATCGCCAATGCCGTCGATCTGCCCGGCCATCCCGCCGTCACTCGCCTGCCGGCAAACGAGCTGCAGCCCGACAGCGACCTCGGTCCGCGGCTCGTCACCCGCGACGTCGGCGCCTTGTCCGAAAGTGAAATTGAACGCGCACTGGAAGCAGGCGCAGACTGCGCGCGCGGCCTGCTCGCGGCAGGCTTGATCGAAGGCGCGGCGCTGCGGCTGAAGGGCGAAACGCTCGTCGTCGGAACGCGTGGCCCGCATGCGGATCGGCGTCATGAAGGTTTGATACAGGCTTGACCGGGAAGGCTGAGATGAGCGCCGTCATTCGCAAGATCGTCACCGTGCTCGAAGAGACTCATATTGAGATGAGTAAAACAGTCGCGCCGCCGACGCGCCGCGCGGCCGCGATCGCGGTGATCGAAAATCCCTTTGCCGGCCGCTATGTCGAGGACCTCTCGCCGTTGATTGCGATCGGCGAGGAGCTCGGCGAACTGCTCTCGAAAAAGGCGGTCGCCGCGCTCGGCATCGACGGTGCCAAGGCGCACAGCTACGGCAAGGCCGCCGCGGTCGGCGAAAATGGCGAGCTGGAGCACGCGGCCGCGATCCTGCATCCCAAGATGGGCGCGCCGGTGCGGAAAGTCTTGAGCAAGGGCGCGGCGCTAATCCCGTCGTCGAAGAAGCGCAGCGGGCCCGGCACCACGCTCGACATTCCGCTCGGGCACAAGGATGCGGCCTTCGTGCGCAGCCATTTCGACGGCATGGAAGTGCAGATCAACGACGCGCCGCGCGCCAACGAGATCATGGTCGCGGTCGCGGTCACCGACTCTGGCCGGCCGCTCCCGCGGGTCGGCGGGCTGACGGTCGCGGAGATCAAGGGCGAGGACGGCTTACGGTAATTTTTCACATAGTGGAGGTTGAGGGATGCGTCGACGACATTTTCTTGGAGCTGGTCTGGCGATCGTGGTCGCCGTCATGGCGAACTCCGCCATGGCGCAGGGCGAGATCAAGATCGGCGAGATCAACAGCTATTCGCTGCTGCCCGCCTTCACCGATCCCTATCGCAAGGGCTGGCAGCTCGCGGTGGAAGAGATCAACGCCTCCGGCGGCATCAACGGCAAGAAGCTCGTCGTCATATCCAAGGATGACGGCGGCAAGCCGGCGGATGCGCAGACCGCGGCCAACGAACTGGTGTCGAGCGAAAACGTCGCGATGCTCGCCGGAACGTTCCTCTCCAACATCGGCCTTGCGGTGAGCGACTTCGCCAACCAGAAGAAAGTCTTCTTCCTCGCGGCGGAGCCTTTGACCGACGCCATCACCTGGTCCAAGGGCAACCGCTACACCTTCCGCCTGCGTCCTTCCAACTACATGCAGGCGGCGATGCTGGTGGAAGAAGCCGCGAAACTCCCGGCGAAGCGCTGGGCCACGATCGCGCCGAATTATGAATATGGTCAATCAGCGGTGGCCGTGTTCAAGAAGCTGATGTCGGAGAAGCGGCCCGACATCCAGTGGGTCGACGAGCAGTGGCCGCCGCAGGGCAAGATCGACGCGGGCCCGGTGGTGCAGGCCACCGCCGCCGCCAATCCCGAGGCGATCCTCAACGTCACCTTTGGTGCGGACCTCGTGAAGCTCGTGCGCGAAGGCAATACCCGCGGCCTGTTCAAGGACCGTGCGGTGGTGAGCTTCCTCACCGGCGAGCCGGAATATCTCGATCCCTTGAAGGACGAGACGCCCGAGGGCTGGATCGTCACCGGCTATCCCTGGTACTCGATCAAGACGCCGGAACACGACGCGTTCCTCAAGGCCTATCAGGCGAAGTACAACGACTATCCGCGGCTCGGCTCGATCGTCGGCTACCAGACCATCAAGTCGGCGGCCGCAATCCTCGCCAAGGCCAACTCGACCGATCCGGAGAAGCTGATTGCGGCGGCGGAAGGGCTCTCCGTGCCGTCGCCGTTCGGCGAGATCACCTTCCGCAAGATCGACCATCAATCGACGCTTGGCGCCTTCACCGGCAAGACCGCGCTGAAGGACGGCAAGGGCATCATGGTCGACACGGCCTACAAGAAAGGCTCCGATTACCTCCCGAGCGACGCCGAAGTCGAAAAGATGCGCCCGAAGGAGTGAGCGCACTTGATCGAGGCCTCATGGCTCGAGACGCGCGGCGCTGCCGCGCTCCTCTCCATGAGGAGTTAGAACCTCATCCTGAGGAGGCGCGAAGCGCCGTCTCGAAGGATGAGGCCCCGCACCTGCAAAGACGCTAACGCGGACCGCCGATGGCCTTTTATATCGCCCAGTTCCTGACCGGCCTTGCCAGCGCGGCGGCGCTGTTCCTGGTCGCGTCGGGGCTGTCGATCATTTTCGGCGTGACGCGGATCGTCAATTTCGCCCATGGCGCCTTCTACATGCTCGGCGCCTATTTCGCCTACTCGCTCACCGAACGCTTCTCCGGCGCGCTTGGATTCTGGGGCGGCATCGTCGCCGCTGCGCTGATCGTCGCCGTCGTCGGCGTCGTCGTCGAGATGGTGCTGCTGCGGCGGATCTATCATTCGCCGGAACTTTTCCAGTTGCTGGCGACGTTTGGCTTGACGCTGATGGTCGAAGACCTCGTGGTCCTGAACTGGGGGCCGAGCGATCTGCTTGGCCAGCGAGCTCCGGGATTTAGGGGCGCGGTTGATTTCTTCGGCCAGAAAATTCCGAGCTACGATCTGTTCCTGATCGTGCTCGGCCCCGTGGTGCTCGGCATTCTCTGGCTGCTGTTCCAGCGCACCCGTTGGGGCGTCCTGGTCCGTGCCGCGACGCAGGACCGCGACATGGTCGCGGCGCTCGGCGTCAATCAGAAATGGCTGTTCACCTCCGTGTTTGCGCTCGGCGTGTTCCTTGCCGCGCTCGGCGGGGCGCTGCAGATCCCGCGCGATGCCGTCAACCATGCCATGGATCTGCGCATCATCGTCGACGTCTTTGTCGTGGTCGTGATCGGCGGGCTCGGCAGCATCATCGGCGCCTTCGTCGCGGCCGTGCTGGTCTCCGAGCTCAATGCCTTCGGCATCCTGATCTTTCCGAAGATTTCCATCATCCTGGTGTTCCTGGTGATGGCGGTGGTGCTGATCGTGCGACCCTGGGGCCTGTTCGGCAAGCAGGAGGCGCCGGCGCGGCGCTCGCCGGGCCTTACGGTTAATCCATGGCGTCCGCTGACTTCGGGCGAACGTCTCGCGGTGCTCGCCGCGGTCGTCGTCGCCGCCGCGCTGCCGCTGCTCGCCGGCAATTACGCGCTGACCGTCGGCTCCGAGATCGCGATCTTCGTGATCTTTGCCGCCAGCCTGCATTTCCTGATGTCGGTTGGCGGCCTCGCATCCTTTGGCCATGCCGCCTATTTCGGCCTCGGCGCCTACGGCGTAGCCTTCCTTGCCAAGATGGCGGGGCTGCCGATGATCGCCTGCCTCTTGCTCGGGCCGCTGCTCGGTCTTGCCGGCGCGGCGGTGTTCGGCTTCTTCGCCGTGCAATTGTCCGGCGTCTACTTTGCGATGCTGACGCTCGCCTTTGCGCAGATCGTCTGGTCGATTGCATTCCAGTGGGTGCAGGTGACCGGTGGCGACAATGGCATCCTCGGCGTCTGGCCGGAGAAATGGGCCGCAAGCCCGTCGCATTTCTATTGGCTCGCGCTTGGCGTCGCGGTGCTGATGGTGGCGGCGCTCCGCATGGCGGTCTTCTCGCCGTTCGGCTTTGCGCTGCGCGCCACCCGCGACTCGCCGCTGCGCGGCGAAGCCATTGGCATCAACGGCAAGCGTATCCAGTGGACCGCCTTTGTCATCGCCGGCACGGTCGCCGGTGTCGGTGGCGCGCTGTTTGCCTATCTCAAGGGCAGCGTGTTTCCGGATGTGGTCGGCATCTCGCTCTCGGTCGATGCGCTGGTCATGGTGCTGCTCGGCGGCGTCGAGACCATTTCCGGCGCCGTCGTCGGCGCCATCGTCTACAAGGCGCTCAATATCTGGCTGGTGAGCCAGACCGATTGGTCCAAGCTCGTGCTCGGCGCCTTCATCGTGCTGATCGTGGTCGCCTTCCCCAAAGGCATCGTCGGCGTGATCGAGACGTTGCGGCTTCGCTATCGTCGTTCGTCCCCGCAACCGGCGGTCCTCGCCTCACGCATCGAGTCCGCCGAATGACGAGCGCGAGCACACTGTTATCGGTCGAAGGCCTCTCCAAATCCTATGGCGGCGTTCACGCCGTGCGCGGTGTCTCCTTCGCGCTCAAGGCCGGCGAGATCCTGGCATTGATCGGCCCGAACGGCGCCGGCAAGAGCACCTGCTTCGATATGCTCAACGGCCAGAAGATGCCCGATAGCGGCCGGATCACGCTGCTCGGCGAAGACACCACCGGCCATGCGCCGCGCGAAATCTGGCGGCTTGGCGTCGGACGCACCTTCCAGATCACTGCGACATTCCCGACCATGACCGTGCGCGAGAACGTGCAGGTCGCGCTGGTGTCGCATCGCGGACAACTCTTTAATCTCTGGTCGTCGACGCCGAAGCTCGCGCGAGACGAGGCCGGCCGTCTGCTCGAGCTGGTGGGCATGAGCGGCTATGCCGACCGGCCCTGCGGCGAGCTCGCCTATGGCGATCTCAAGCGGCTGGAGCTTGCGGTCGCGCTTGCCAACCAGCCGAAGCTGCTCCTCATGGACGAGCCGACCGCGGGCATGGCGCCGCGCGAACGCGTCGAACTGATGCGGCTCACCGCGCGGATCGCGCGGGAAAAATCGATCGGCGTGCTCTTCACCGAGCACGACATGGATGTGGTGTTCGAGCACGCCGACCGCATCCTGGTGCTGAACCGCGGCAATCTGATTGCCGAGGGAACGCCGGCGGAAGTCCGCGGCAACAGGCAAGTGCGCGCGGTCTATCTCGGCGAGGGCCTGGTCTATGATGCCCGCCACCGCGATGGGGCACCCGCATGAAGCTCAGCGTCGAGAACCTCAACAGCCATTACGGCCCCGCGCACATCCTGTTCGATATCGCGCTCGAGGTCGGCGAGGGTGAGGTCGTGGCGCTGCTTGGGCGGAACGGCGCCGGCAAGTCCACGACGTTCCGCTCGATCGTCGGTCTCGTTGAGCAGCGCTCCGGCCGCATCGTGTTCGAAGGCCGCGATGTCTCGCGCGAGCCGACGCATGCGATCGTGCGCGGTGGGCTCGGCTATGTACCGGAGGAACGGCGCATCTTCACCGATCTGACGGTGGAAGAGAATCTCGAAGTCGGCCGCCAGCCGAAGCGAGAAAATGCGCCGCAATGGACGCGCGAAAAGCTGTTCACGCTGTTTCCCAATCTCGGCGAGATGCGCAACCGGCCGGGCGGACGCATGAGCGGCGGCGAGCAGCAGATGCTGACCATTGCTCGAACGCTGATGGGCAATCCATCGCTGGTGCTGCTCGATGAACCTTCCGAGGGGCTGTCGCCGAAAATCGTCGAGCAAATGGTTGACGCCATCCTGACCATGAAGAAGGAAGGCGTCAGCATCGTCGTGTCCGAGCAGAACCTGCATTTTGCGAGACTGATTTCCGACCGCGCCTACATCATCGAGCGCGGCCGGATCTGCTACGGCGGCACGATGGCTGAACTCGATGCACGACCGGACATCCGCGACGCGCATCTGTCGCTATAGGGAAGGCGAGGGGACAATGGGCAGGAGCGCCACGCTGAAGAAGGCCGTCAAGCCGTCGAAGCCGGCCTATATCCTCGACGAGCAGATCGGCTTCATCCTGCGTCAGGTCTGGCAGCGGCATGCTTCGATCTTCGCGCGCGACATCGGCATCAACCTGACGCCGACGCAATGGGCGGCGCTGGCGAAACTCAACGAGACCGGGTCGTGCTCGCAGAACCAGCTCGGGCGGCTGACCGCGATGGATGTCGCGACCATCAAGGGTGTGATCGATCGCCTCTCCGCGCGCGGGCTGACGGAGACCGCGCCCGATCCTGAAGACGGCCGCCGATTGCTGGTCAGCCTCACACGGGCGGGTGCGCAGATGGCGGAAAAGGCGGCGGCGAACGCGCTGGCGATCTCAAAGGAGACGCTGGCGCCGCTCGAGCCGAAGGAGCGCGAGACGCTATTCGCGCTGCTCAATAAACTGCGTTGATCCATAGGGTGGGCCTGCGCCTTTCGGCGCATCCCGGAATGACGGCGGAGGTGTGGTGTTAATGCCCCACGATCTCCGGCACTTTCTCCGCGGGCGGCGTGTTGCGGCTGCGTTGCGTGCGCACGATGCCGTCGATGATGGTCATGCCGACGCCGGGAAGATCGCCGAGCTGCACGCTTTCCAGGATGTTCTTGCCCGGCGAATGCTGCGCCTTGTCCATGAGGACGAAGTCGGCGCTGCGGCCGATCTCGATCAGGCCGCAGTCGAGCGCGCGCATCCGCGCGGTGTTGCCGGTGGCAAGGCAAAAGGCCAACTCTGCGGGCAGATCGCCGAGCGAGGACAGCATCGACACCATGCGCAGAATGCCGAGTGGCTGCACGCCTGAGCCGGCCGGGGCGTCGGTGCCGAGGATGACGCGGGAAAGATCGCCCATCTCGCGCGCGATGCGCAGCGTGTACAGCGCCGACCGCTCATTGCCGTTGTGAACCAGCTCGAGCCCGCGCTTGCAGCCCTCGCAGATGCAGCGGATCTGATCGTCGGGCAGCGCTGTGTGGCCGCCATTGATGTGGCCGACCACGTCGGTGTCGGCTTCCAGCACCACGTCCTTGTCGATCAGCCCGGAGCCGGGGATCGAGGGACCACCGGTGTGGATCGTGCTCTGGATGCCGTATTTGCGTGCCCATGACACCATCTTGCGCGCGGTGGGGCCGTCCTTGACGCCGCCGAGCCCGACCTCACCGAGCAGCTTGACGCCGGCCGCGGCCAGCTCCTTGAAATCGTCCTCGACCATCTCGCATTCGATCACCGGCGCACCGGCATGCACCTTCACGCCGCCCGGCCGCAGCGTCCAGAATGAGCGCTGCGCGAAGATCGCCATCGCCTTCAGCCCCACGACATCGCGGGGACGGCCCGGCATGTGCACTTCGCCGGCCGAGATCATGGTGGTGACGCCGCCGTGTAGATAGCTGTCGATCCAGTTGATCTGGTTCTGCCGCGGCGTCCAGTCGCCGGCGACGGGATGGACATGGCTGTCGATCAGGCCGGGCGCGACTGTCGTGCCATGGGCATCGACGATGGTGGTCGCGCCTTCGGCGTTGACGTCCCTGGCGCGGCCGATGCCGGTGATCTTGCCGTTCTCGGCTACGATCGTATCGGCATCTAGGATCGGCTTCTCCAGGGCGCCAGAGAGCAGCAGGCCGATATTGCGGATCACGAGCTTGCTCGGGCCGGTGGCCTGGGGTGCGTCATGCGCCATGGGAAGTTCCCTTCTGTTGAAAACACTGGGGAATTTGAGCCCGGCTTGACCCTTCGATCAAGCCGGATTATTCATTTGTGTACGAATGATCGTATACGAACGAATTGGCCGGTCAACGGGACAAGCGATGAGCAATTTCAACCAGGAAAGCGTGCTGAACGTCCACCACTGGACCGACACGCTGTTCTCCTTCACCACCACCCGCGATCCTTCGTTCCGCTTCCGCAACGGCGAGTTCACCATGATCGGGCTCAAGGTCGGCGAGCGCCCGCTGCTGCGCGCCTACAGCGTCGCCAGCGCCAATTACGAGGACAGGCTCGAGTTCTTCTCGATCAAGGTGCCGGACGGCCCGCTGACCTCGCGCCTCCTGCATTTGAAGGAGGGCGACGAGATCATCGTCAGCCGCAAGGCGACCGGCACGCTGGTGATCGACAACCTCGAGGACGGCCGCAATCTCTATCTGGTCGGCACCGGCACAGGCCTGGCGCCGTTCCTCAGCGTGATCAAGGACCCCGAGACCTACGATCGTTTCGAGAAGGTCGTGCTGTTGCATGGCTGCCGCCATGTCAGGGAATTGGCCTATGGCGAGATGATCACTGAAAAACTGCCGAACGACGAGCTGATCGGCGAACTGGTGCGCGAGCAGCTGATCTACTATCCGACCGTGACGCGCGATCCCTTCCGCAACCGCGGCCGCATCACCGACCTCATCAATTCAGGCAAGCTGTTCGCCGATATCGGCCTGCCGGGAATCGAGCCGGCGCATGACCGGGTCATGATCTGCGGCAGCCCGGCGCTGGTGGCCGACACCCGAGCGCTGTTGAACGCGCGCGGCTTTGCCGAAGGCAATCAGGGCGAGCCCGCTCAGTTCGTGGTCGAGAAGGCGTTCGCCGAGCGCTGAGCCGGTCATCCAGCTTCCCGGATCGAGATTTAGCCCTTCCGGCGCCCTGTCGATCCTGTTAGGCCCTTGCTTTCAGGGCCCGACATGACGACCGAAACCTTTGGCAAACCCCCGCGTTTCGACGCGGCCTTCCGCGAGCAGTTCGCCGAACTGTTGCGCTGGCGGCGCGATGTCCGGCGCTTTCGCACCGATCCGATTCCCGCGGCCCTGATCGAAAAGCTGCTGGCGCTGGCATCGCTCGCGCCATCGGTGGGCTTGAGCCAGCCCTGGCGTTTTGTGCTGGTCGAGACACTGGCGCGCCGCGCCGCGATCGCTGAGAATTTTTCCAGAACAAATGACGCTGCGCTGAACGGCTATGCCGGCGAGCGCCAGGCGCGCTATGCACGGTTGAAGCTCGAAGGATTATCGCAGGCGCCGGTGCATCTCGCCGTTTGCGCTGACGAGACGACCGGGCAGGGGCACGGCCTCGGGCGCCAGACCATGCCGGAGACCATCCGCTATTCGGTGGTCGCTGCGATCCTGACGCTGTGGCTTGCCGCGCGCGCCGAAGGGCTCGGCGTCGGCTGGGTTTCGATCCTCGATCCCGAAGCGACGCGCGCCACGCTCGATCTGCCGCCGGGCTGGACGTTTGTTGCCTATCTCTGTCTCGGCTGGCCCGAGGAAGAGCACGACGATCCCGAACTCGAACGTCTTGGTTGGGAGCAGCGAAGCTGCGAGACCTCCGTCACGCCGCTCAAGCGGTGAAAGAGAGCAGCGTGCCGTTGGCTGCAGCCGGTGGCACGCAAATGCTCTGGCCGCTGCGGACGCCGTTTGAGCCCAGCGCTTTCTCCGCCGCATCGAGATCGGCTGCGATCACGAGTCCGACCGCGCCGCGATCGGGCAGACCTGCGAGCGAAACTCCCGGATAGCGCTCCGCCAGCTGGTCCCTGGTCAAGAATACAAAGTCGGCGCGATCAGCGCCCGACGGCACGGCGATCGGGCCATCCGCCTCGTTGCGCGTCGCGCGATCGACCAGCTTCGCCAGATGCGCGGCTTCCTTCGCTGGCTCCGGCGCCACCAGCAGCACCTGCCTCAGCCGCTTTGCGCCATTGGCATGTTTCATCAGCTCGGGAATCCAGACCGTCTCGCGCGTCTTGTGCTGGCAGGCAAAGATGCGCATGCCGGCGGGCGCTTCCGCGACCGGCCACTGGAAGGTCCGGAATTTCGCCGCCGACAGTGTGCCATCGGGCATGGTCACCGGCCGCTCGAAATCGGTGGGACCGATCGGCGCGTAGCCGCGCTCGCGGATTTCCTCGGCGCCCGCGGCGGAGTCGATCGCGGTGAAGGCGACGCGTTCGATGCCCTCACGCTTTTCGAGCAGCGCCCGCGCCGGCGCGTTGTGTTCGGTGGGCGAAAGCACGCCGAGCAGTTCGATATAATCGGGGTCGAGCATCATGGTGTAATTGCCCGTTCCCATATGCGCGCTGTGGGTGCCGCGCGGCGACACGGTGAAGCCGAGCTGCTTCCAGTTTTCGGCCGCCTGGTCGAGGTCCCTCACCATGACCACGGCGTGGTCGATCCCGATCACATTCTTCAGTGCCACTCATGCCTCCCGGCGTTTGCCTCTTCGCTGATGGTATGATGCGCGTGAGCGCGAGTCATTTTTCTTGTGGCTGGGGGATGAGCGAATTTGTCCGGACGAGGGCGCATCCGGCTAAAGTTTCGGCATGGGAGGCAATAGACTTCGACCCTTCATTCCGCTTCAATATAAGCATGAAGAAGCTGATCCCTGCCATTTTGGCTGCAACGCCATTGCTGTTCCAGCCCGCCCTGGCGCAGACCAGGCTGACGCCCAAGGTTGCCGCCTCGCACCCTGACAATTGCGCGCCGATCGGCCGCACCGCCAACGGCGAGCTGGTGTATTCCATGAAGTGCGAGAACCTCCCGGCGCCGCCTCCGCCGCCGCAGGCCAGGATCGAGGAAACAGCCCCACCGCCGCCTCCGCCGCCGCCGCAGGAAACGCGCACCGGCGTTTTCGGCTGGTCCTTTGATCGCCGGCAGCCCGACCAGTAGGCCGCGCTTGCCGCCATCGGCTGCAATGGACCTTGCTTCCGCAATGGCGGGCTGCAATGGATAATGGATCGTCCTTGACCGCACGAGACAGCTAGATGAGCCAACTGATCATCCGCGCCAGTGAGTTCACTTTCGGTGCCCGCTTCGAGGAGGAGCTGGCGCCAAAGACGTGCGCGGCATTCAAGAAGGCCATGCCGTTCGTGAGCAAGGTGATCCATGTGCGCTGGAGCGGCGAGGGCGTCTGGATGCCGCTCGGCGATCTCGATTTCGGGGTCGCTTACGAGAACCACACCAGCTATCCCGCGCCGGGCCAGATCATCCTTTATCCCGGCGGCATCAGCGAGACCGAGATCCTGCTGGCCTATGGCGGCGTGCACTTCGCCAGCAAAATGGGCCAGCTCGCCGGCAACCATTTCATCACCCTGACTTCGGGATTGGAAAACCTGACGACGCTGGGCAAGACCGTGCTCTGGAAGGGCGCGCAAGATATCCGCTTCGAGATGGCGTGAATGGCTGACGCCTTCTATCCCCGCGATCTCCGCGGCTATGGCCGCAACCCGCCCGATCCGAAATGGCCCGGCGGCGCGCGCGTCGCGGTGCAGTTCGTGGTGAATTTCGAGGAGGGCGGCGAGAACAACATCCTGCATGGCGACACTGCCTCCGAAGCATTTCTATCCGACGTGCTGGGCGCGCAACCCTGGCCGGGCCAGCGCCACGCCAATATTGAATCGATGTTCGAATATGGCTCGCGCGCGGGCTTCTGGCGGCTGTGGCGGATGTTCACCGAGCGCAAATTGCCGACCACGGTGTTCGGCGTCGCAACTGCGCTCATGCGCAATCCCGAAGTGGTCGCGGCGATGAAGGAAGCGGGCTGGGACATCGCGAGCCACAGCCTGAAATGGATCGAGCACCGTAACATGACGGAGGAGCGCGAGCGCGCGGAGATCGCGGAAGCGATCCGCGTCCACACCGAGGCAGTCGGTTCGCGTCCGCTCGGCTGGTACACCGGACGCTCCTCGATCAACACCAACCGGCTTTTGATGGAAGCGGGCGGCTTCAAATATCTCTGCGATTCCTATGCCGACGATCTGCCGTACTGGATCAAGGGGCCCGGCGGGCCGCAGCTCTTCATTCCCTATACGCTCGATGCCAACGACATGCGCTTTGTCAACGCGCAGGGTTTTGGCGGCGGCGAAGAGTTCTTCACCTATCTCAAGGACAGTTTTGACGTGCTCTATGCCGAGGGCGCGACCTCGCCGAAGATGATGTCGGTCGGCCTGCATTGCCGGATTGTCGGCCGGCCGGGCCGCGCGGCGGCGCTGATGCGCTTTCTCGACTATATCGGCAAGCACGATCGCGTCTGGGTGCCGACGCGGCTCGCGATCGCCGAGCACTGGCACGCCAACCTCAAGCATCTCGCGGCCGATGCGCGCGAGATCGGCTAGGCGGGACGTCGATGTCGGGGAAATCGCTCGCCGAGTTGAATGCCTGCTCCAAAAGCGATTTTGTCGCAGCACTCGCCAACATCTTTGAATATTCGCCATGGATCGCGGAAGAGGCCGCCGTGGCGCGGCCTTTTGCCGGCATCAACGCGCTGCTTGCCGCGATGAAGCTGGCAGTCGAGCGCGCGCCGCAGGAGTTGCGGCTGGCGCTGATCAAGGCGCATCCCGATCTCGCCAACAAGACGCAGCGCGCTGCGGGACTGACGGCGGAGTCCAATGCCGAGCAGAACAGCGTCGGGCTCGACCGGCTGTCGGATGCGGAATATGACGCGTTCGAGCGCGTCAACAACGCCTATCGCTCGAAATTCGGTTTCCCCTATATCGTCTGCGTCCGGCGCCAGACCAAAGACTCGATCCTGCGCGATTTCGAGCGGCGTCTGCCGAATGACGCGGCGGCCGAGATCAGGACCTCGATCGAGGAGATCTGCCGCATCGCGGCGCTGCGGCTCGATCAGCTCGTTGTTGCCGACGACCGGCTGCCTGTGGTCGGGCGGCTGTCGACCCATGTGCTCGACACGCATGGCGGAAAGCCGGCGGCGGGTATCGCGGTTGAGCTGATCGAGCTTTCCCAGCTTGGAGAGAGTCGCGTGGTGACGCGTATGGTCACGAATGCCGACGGTCGCACCGACCAGCCGTTGATCGGTGGCCGGCCGGTGCCGATCGGCCGTTACGAACTGCGTTTTTCCGTCGGAAAATATTTCGCCGCTCGCGGGGTGCCGCTCTCCGATCCGCCATTCCTCGATGAGATCCCCCTGCGCTTCTCCGTGAGTGAGCCCGAAGGCCATCTCCACGTCCCGCTATTGGTGACGCCGTGGAGCTACGCGACGTATCGGGGCAGTTGACTCCGTTCCGCATGGTGAGCGGAAGCGACACGAGCCGGCGGGCGATGAAAGCTGCGGCATGTCTGCCGAAGATTCCGGCAGAGGCGCTTTCCCCGCTTGCCCGATGGCACGAACGTTGCTCATTATCGGGACGGGCGGAGAGCGAAATCGCGCCGCTAGAGGGGGGAGGTGCTGCGTGCCGCTGATCAAGAACCGATATGGCAAGGGCCGGGTCCGCGTGATGCGGATCCATCGCGAGGGCGAGCGTCACGACGTCAGCCAGCTCAACATCAAGGCGATGATCGAGGGCGACTTCGCCCGCACCTACACCCACCACGACAACAGCAACAGCGTGTCGACCGATACCATCAAGAACGTCGTCAATGTGGTGGCCCGCGAGAACACCGGCCTATCCAGCGAGGAGTTCTGCCAGGTGCTGGCGAAGAAATTCCTCGACACCTATCCGCAGATCGATTCTGTTTCGATCACCGCGCACGAGACCAAATGGGCGCGGCTTTCCTTCGGCGGCAAGCCGCATCCGCACAGTTTTGTGCTCGACAGCAACGGCCAGCCGACGGTGCAGGTGAACGCGACGCGGACGGAGTTGTCGCTTGTCTCCGGCATCGACGGCTTCGCCTTCATGAAGTCGACGCGGTCGGGTTGGGAGATGTATCTCAAGGATCGCTACACCACGATCCCCGAGACCAACGACCGCCTGTGCGCGACCAGCATGGTCGCGACCTGGAAATGGTCGGCGAAACCTGCGAGCTATCCTTCGACCAACAAGAAGATCCTCGACACGCTGCTGGAGGTATTTTCCACCACCTATAGCTACAGCGTGCAGGACAGCCTGTACCGGATGGGCGAGGCCGCGCTCGCGGCGGTGCCCGAGATTTCCGAGATCAGCATGGCCTGCCCGAACATGCATTTCATCCTGATGAATCTCTCCGCGTTTGGCCTCGACAACAAGAACGACGTGTTTTTACCGACCGACGAGCCGCACGGCCAGATCGAGTGCACGGTGGGGCGGGGCTAGGTCACTCCCCGTCATTGCCAGGAGCGTAGCGACGAACCAATCCAAACTGTTTCCGCGTCAAGATTCTGGATTGCTTCGCTTCGCTCGCAATGACGACGCGGTGACGACTACCCAAACTTCTCCTTCAGCGCCGGGAACAGCCGGTCCGGCTTGAACGGCGTCGAGGTGAAGCGGATGCCGGTGGCATCGGCGATTGCGTTGCCCATCGCGGCCGCCACCGGATTATACGGGCTCTCGCTCATCGATTTCGCGCCCATCGGCCCGATGGTGTCGCAAGTGTCGGCGAAATAGACCTCGGTGCGCGGCACGTCCGCGAATGACGGCAGATGGTAATCGCGGAAGTGCGGATTGACGACGCGGCCGTTCTCGTCGATCACCATCTCCTCATAGAGCGTGGCGCCGAGCGATTGGGCGACGCCGCCTTCGACCTGGCCGCGGCACTGCATGGGATTGGCGACGCGGCCGGCGTCCGCCGCCTGCACGCTCCTGAGGATTTTCAGCTCGCCGGTGCCCTTGTTCACGGCGACGCGAAAGCCCTGCACGTTGAAGGCGACCGAGCGCGGCGTGCCGGCGGAATTGCCGTGGGCTGAGAGCGTCCTGCCTTGCTTGCGCGCGGTTTGCGCGATCAGCGCAAACGGCAGACGCCGGCTGCCGCAGACCAAGGAGTCATGAGCGAGCGTGCTCTCGCTGGCATCGACGCCCATCGCCCCGGCGGCGAACCGCTTGATCTCTTCGGCGAGATTTTCCGCCGCGACCTTGGTCGCCAGGCCCGCCACGAAGGTGCCGGCCGAGCCATAGGCGCCGGTGTCGTGGCCGCCATGCGCGGTGTCCGATTGCCTCAAGCGAATCTGATCGACGGTGGTGGCGAGCGCGGTGGCCGCGATCTGGCGATGCACGGTCGAGGTGCCGTTGCCGAACTCGGCGGTGCCGACGGTGAGCTCGAAGCCGCCATCGTCGCGCAGCGCAATAGCGCAGTCCGCGATGTGGCCGGCCGGCGGCACGGTGTCGATCATGGTCAGCGCAATACCCTCGCCGACCAGCCAGTCAGCGGAAAGCTTTGGCGCCTGCGCCTCCGCCGCCATCGCGCGCTCGACCAGGTCGAGGCACTGGTCGAGCCCGTAGGAGCCATAGAACACGTCGTGATATTCGGACGCTGGCGGCGACAGCATGGGATCGCCGGGCTTGACGGTGTTGCGGCGGCGTATGTCGAACGGGCTGATGCCGAGTTGCTTCGCCAGTTCGTCGATCGCGGCTTCCACCGCGATCAGCGTTTGCGGCAGGCCATAGCCTCGGAACGCGCCTGATGGCACCGTGTTGGTGTAGGCGGCAACCGCGTCGACCTTCTTGTTCGGGCAGTTATAGACGCCGATGCATTCGCCGACGGCATGAAACAGCACCGGGCCGGCGTGATTGCCATAGGCGCCGGTGTTGGAGAGCACGTCGAGCTGCAGCGCCGTCAGCCTGCCATCCTTGTCGGCGCCTGCCTTCACCGTGACGCGCATCGGATGCCGGGTCGAGGTTGAGATGAACTGCTCCTCGCGAGTCAATTCGAGCTTGACGGGACGGCCGGTCTTCAACGCGGCGAGCGCCAGGATGTCCTCGACGAACATCTCCTGCTTGCCGCCAAAGCCGCCGCCGACGCGCTCGCAGAATACGCGGATCTTGTCGGGTGCGAGATCAAAGAGATCGGCGAGCGTCCGCCGCGTCAGGAACGGCACCTGCGTCGAGGAGCGGATGGTGAGGACGCCATCGGCATCGAAGAAGGCGAGGCCGCCATGGGTTTCCAGCGCGGCATGCTGCACGCGCTGGGTCGTGAAGGTGCCCTCATAGGTGACGGCGGATTCTCCGAGCGCCGCGGCGACATCGCCGAATTCGCCATGCCTCTCCGCGACGATGTTGCGCGCCGCATTGGCCACGCGGTGCGCCACCGTCTTGTCGGGATGGATCACCGGCGCGCCCGGCGCGATCGCGGCCGCTGGATCGACCACATGCGGCAGTATCTCGTACTCGACCTTGAGGGCGCGGCAGCCCTCTTCGGCGGCGCCTTCGCTCTCCGCGATCACGGCCGCGATCCTTTGCCCGACAAAGCGCACGACATTGTCGAGCACGCGCGTGTCGTCCGGGTCCATCCAGTCCTTTTCGTGCCGTGCCGTCGAGAACAGTGTTGACGGCGCATCCTCGTGGGTGAGTACGGCGTGGACGCCGGGCACCGCAAGTGCTGCTTCCTTCTCGATTGAGACGATCCTGGCATGCGGATGCGGCGAGCGCAGCAGCTTGATATGCAGCAGCCCTTCGATCTCGGTGTCGAAAGTATAACGCGCCGCGCCGCGCACCACCTGTGGCCCGGCTGGGGCGGGCAGGCTGCGGCCGAAGGCCTCGCCGGCGCCGGCTTGCTCGATGTTGTTCTTGCCGTCGAGCGCATCCTCGATCGAGCGATAGCCGGTGCAGCGGCAGATGTTGCCCTTCAGCGCGCTGCCGAGATCCTGCCGCTGCGCCTGGTTCAGCGAGGCGCAGGTCAGGATCATGCCGGCGGTGCAGAAACCGCATTGAAATCCCTGCGCGTCGAGGAAGGCTTGCTGCATCGGATGGCTGCCTGCCTCGCCGCCGAACCCCTCGATGGTGGTGACGACGTGCCCCTCAGCACGAAACGCCGGGATCAGGCAGCTATGCACCGGCTCGCCGTCGAACAGCACGGTGCAGGCGCCGCAATCGCCGGCATCGCAGCCCTTCTTGACGCCGAAATGGCCGAGTTCGCGCAAAAACGTGCGCAGGCATTGCCCGGCACGCGGCGCTTGCGAGAAATGCTTGCCGTTGATCTCGAAACTCATGCGAGATCGCTGCGGATTTCTTCGGCCAGCCGCAGCGTCATGTGCTTGCGCCAGAATGGCTTGCCGTGAATGTCGTCGTGATAGAGATCGTCGGGGATGGTTTGCCGGATTATCTCGCGCAGTTCAGGAGTCGTCGGAATCTTCGCAAAGGAAAATTTCATCGGCCGCCTGGTTGAAGCCGTCACCGTCAGTGCAAAGCCGCCGTCACCTGCGATGCTGCCGATCAACAGCGCGGCCGAACGGCCGACGGGTGTGAGCGAAATCTGGCGAAACGCCGACCGGCGTTTCAACGCGGCCAGCGGGATATCAATTTGCCGCAACAGCTCGCCGGGCTTGAGCACGTTCTGCTGATTGCCGGTGACGAAATCGGAAACCCCGATCTTCCGCTCGCCGCCGTCTGTCTGCCAGATGGTGCAGACGCCGTCGAGCACCGAGGTCAGCGAGATCATCGGCCCGGCCGGGAGCGACATGCAGAGATTGCCGCCGACGGTCGCGGTCTTCCAGATTTTGAACGAGGCGAGGAAGGCCCGGCAGCATTGACTGAAGAGCGGCGCGGCGAGCCAGTCGGGCGGACAGGCGAGCGCATCGAGCTGTGCGATGGTGCAGGTCGCCGCAATCGAGAGGCCCTGCGCGTTGATCGTCAGCGCCGGCCACTTCAGGTCGGTGAGGTCGATCAGGCGGTGGAGATGAGCCTGCGGTTCCGAGAACAGCCAGGTGCCGCCCGCCAGCCAAGCATCGCCTGCCGTCCAAACGGGCAGGTCGGTGCGCGCCTTCGGCCGGGCCACCTCCGTAATCGTGTTCAGGTCCATGAATACGCCAGCACTTTCAACGCGATCCCACTTTCTGTAACAGTCTTGCAAGACCAGCGCCAACCGGCTGGTCTTTGAATTGCAGGTTGAACTGCAGGATGGGCCGCTATCATGGTGCAAACACAGGCGATCTGGATCAGGGACCCCATCGGCATTCTGGCCGAGGGTGCAGGGCGTGGCGTGGTTGTCCGCGACGGCCGGATCGTCGAGCTGGTCCCGGCGGGCGGCCAACCCGCGATCGATTCCGTTGTTTTCGACGCCTCGCAGCATGTGGTGCTGCCGGGGCTGATCAACACCCACCATCATTTCTATCAGACGCTGACGCGGGCGGTACCGGCGGCGATGGACCGCGAGTTGTTTCCCTGGCTGCAGGCGCTGTATCCGATCTGGGCCGGCCTGACGCCGGAATCGCTCGAGCTCGGCGTCACCGTGGCGATGTCGGAATTGCTGCTCTCCGGCTGCACCACGACCACCGATCATCACTACGTCTTTCCAGCCGGCCTTGAACAGGCTGTCGATATCGAGGTCGCGGTGGCCAAGCGGCTCGGCGTACGGGTGCTCTTGACCCGCGGCTCGATGAACCGCTCGCGGCGCGACGGCGGCCTGCCGCCGGATAGCGTGGTGCAGGACGAAGATACCATCCTCGCCGACAGTGCGCGCGTCGTGGCAAAGCATCACCAGCGCGGCGCGGAGGCCATGGTGCAGATCGCGCTGGCGCCATGCTCGCCGTTTTCGGTGACGACGTCGTTGATGCGCAAGACCGCCGAGCTCGCCGAAAAGCTCGACGTCCGGCTGCATACACATCTGGCCGAAACCGAGGACGAGAACAAATTCTGTGAGCAGATCCACAACTGCCGGCCGCTCGACTATCTCGAAGACTGCGGCTGGCTCAATGCGCGGACCTGGCTCGCACATGGCATCTTCTTTAATGCGAGCGAGATGAAGCGGCTCGGCAAGGCGAGGACGACCATCAGCCATTGCGCCTGCAGCAACCAGATTCTGGCCTCGGGCTGTTGTCCTGTGTGCGAGATGGAGGAAGCCGGCGTCGGCATCGGCCTCGGCGTCGACGGCTCGGCTTCAAACGATGAATCCAATCTGATGCAGGAAGTGCGCGCGGCCTTCCTGCTGCAGCGGGCGCGCTATGGTGTCGGCAAGGTCAGCTACAAGGACGCGCTGCGCTGGGCGACCAAGGGTTCAGCAGCCTGCGTCGGCCGTCCGGAGCTTGGCGAGATCGCCGTCGGCAAGGCGGCCGACCTCGCGCTGTTCAAGCTCGATGAATTGCGCTTCTCCGGCCATGGCGATGCCCTGGCCGCGCTGGTGCTGTGCGGCGCCCATCGCGCCGATCGCGTGATGGTGGCTGGAAGATGGACCGTCATCGACGGCGCCATTCCCGGCCTCGATGTGCCCGACCTGATCCGCCGGCACAGCGCCGCGGCGAGGAAGATGCAGGCGGGGTAGGTGGTAGTCCCTCACGGTGAGGAGCGCGGTACGCGCGTCTCGAACCATGAGGCCCCAATGTCGCTCGCTGCCCATCCTTCGAGACGCCTGCTGCGCAGGCTCCTCAGGATGAGGTCGGAATGCAAAGAAGCCGGCCGTCGCTGACCGGCCTCTCGCTTGTATGCCAAGGACTCACTTCCCCGGCAGCTTGTCGTCGACGCCCTTGATGTAATAGTTCATGCTGGCGATCTGCTCGTCGGCGAGGTGATCGCCGCCCTTGCACTCCAGTTCCTTGCCGTCCTGGCCCATGACGGGGCACTTGAACGGCTGCAGCTTGCCGGCAGTGATCGCGGCCTGGGTGTCCTCGGCGAGCTTCTTCACATCGTCGGGCATGTTGGTATAGGGCGCCATCTCGAACATCTTGCTGTCGAGCCCGCCCCAAACATTGCTTTCCTTCCAGGTGCCGTCGAGCTCCGCCTTGACGCGGGCGATGTAGTAGGGCGCCCAGGTATCGAGGATTGAGGTAAACTGCGCCTTCGGGCCGAACTTGATCATCTCGGAGTCCTGGCCGAAGGCGAACTTGCCGCGCTCGGCCGCGACCTGCATCGCCGCCGGCGAATCCGTATGCTGCATGATGATGTCGGCGCCCTGATCGACCAGCGCCTTGGCGGCATCCGCTTCCTTGCCCGGATCGAACCAGGTGTTGGCCCAGATGATCTTGACCTTGATATTGGGGTTGATGGTCTGCGCACCGAGGATCGTGGCGTTGATGCCGGAGACAACCTCCGGAATCGGGAACGAGCCGATATAGCCGAGCACGCCCGACTTCGACATCTTCGCTGCGATGATGCCCTGGATGTAGCGGCCCTGGTACCAGCGCGCCGAATAGGTCGACATGTTCTTGTCGCGCTTGTAGCCGGTGGCGTGCTCGAAATGCACGTTGGGATATTTCTTGGCGACCTTCAGCGTCGGGTCCATGTAGCCGAACGAGGTGGTGAAGATCAGCTTGTTGCCGGCGCGCACGAGCTGCTCGATCGCGCGCTCGGCGTCCGGACCTTCCGGAACGTTTTCCAGATAAGTGGTCTCGATCTTGTCGCCGAACTCCTTCACCAGCGCCTGGCGCGCCAGCTCATGCTGATAGGTCCAGCCCAGGTCGCCGATCGGACCTAGATAAATGAACCCAACCTTCAATTTGTCGGCGGCCGAGGCGGCGCCGCTCAGGCTTGCCGCGAGCAGGACCGCGGCCGCGGCGATAAGAAGTTTTTTCCTCATCATCAATCTCCACACAGTCGGGGTAAAGCCTTGATCCGGAACGCGGCGCCCCCTTGAGCCACGCCCGGAAACGAAAATCAGCGGTCGGGCACGAACACCGTGCCGAGCGCGGCCGGCGCGGTCGAGCCGCCGGTGCGCGCGCGCGAGAGCAGCACCAGCACGACGACGGTCGCGATGTAGGGCAGCGACGACATGAATTGCGAAGGGATGCCGATGCCCCAGCCCTGCGCGTGCAATTGCAGGATGGTCACCGCACCGAACAGATAGGCGCCGATCACGAGCCGCGCGGGCCGCCATGAAGCGAACACGACCAGCGCCAGCGCGATCCAGCCGCGTCCCGCCGTCATGCCGGGAATGAAGAACGGCGTATAGGCGAGCGGCAGATAGGCGCCGGCAAGCCCCGCGCAGGCGCCGCCGAACATCACCGCGAGCATGCGGATCTTCAGCACGCCATAGCCGAGCGCATGGGCGGAGACGTGGTTGTCGCCGCAGGCACGCAGGATCAAGCCGGCGCGGGTCCGGTAGAGGAACCACCAGACGCCGATGATCAGCCCAATCGAGAAGTAGACGAAGCCGTCCTCGCCGAACAGCACGTGTCCGACCAGCGGAATGTCGGTGAGGCCGGGAATGGTGAGATGCGGCGCGGTGGTGATGCGTTCGCCGACAAAGCCGGCGCCGATCAGGCCGGAGAGGCCGACGCCGAGGATGGTCAGCGCAAGTCCCGTCGCAACCTGGTTCACCGCAAGCCCGAGCGCCATCAGCGCGAAGATCAGCGACATCAGCGTGCCCGCGATCATGCCGCAGATCGCGCCGATGATGATCGAGCCGGAGAGCCATGCGCCGCCAAAGCCGCAGGCCGCGCCGACGATCATCATGCCCTCGACGCCGAGATTGAGGACGCCGGAGCGTTCGGTCACGAGCTCGCCGGTGGCCGCCAGCAGAAGCGGTGTCGATGCCGCCAGCACCGACAGGATGATCGCTTCAACCAGCTCCACTTTGCACCTGCCGTGTCGCTGAGATGAGCCGGAAGCGGTAGAGGATCAGGGAATCGCAGGCGAGCACGTAGAACAGCAGGATGCCCTGAAACACCTTGGTGACGTCCAACGGGATTTTCATTGCGATCTGGGCCTGCTCGCCGCCGATGAAAGTAAGCGCGAGGAAGAGCCCTGCAATTAATATTCCAATCGGGTTCAACCGCCCGAGGAAGGCCACGATGATCGCGGTGAAGCCGTAGCCCGGCGAAATCCCGGGCTGCAGATGCCCCACCGGCCCCGCGACCTCGATGATTCCGGCCAAGCCAGCCAGCGCGCCCGAGACGGCGAAAGTCAAAAGGATCAATTGGTTGGCGTTGAAGCCGCCAAACCGGGCAGCGCGCGGGGCAGCGCCCACCACGCGGATTTCAAAGCCCTTGATGGTGCGCCCGAGCATGACCGTTGCGCCCGCCACGACCAGCAGCGCGATGATGGCGCCGAGATGCAGCCGTCCGCCATCGATCAGGACCGGCACGGTGGCAACAGGATCGAATTCGGCGGTGGTCGGGAAGTTGAAGCCTTGCGGGTCGCGCCAGGGGCCGCGTACGAGATAATCGAGGAAGAGATCGGCGACATAGACCAGCATCAGGCTGGTCAGGATTTCGCTGGCGCCGAATTTGACCTTGCAGATCGCAGGGATCAGGGCGTAGAGCGCGCCCGCTGCGGCACCCATCAGCAGCATCGCCGGCAGTACCCAGTGTCCGGCGTCGGTGCCCTGCGTCTTCACCGCGATCCAGCTTCCCGCGACCGCGCCGATCAGGAATTGTCCCTCGGCGCCGATGTTCCAGGCGTTGGCGAGATAGCAGAGCGACAGCCCAACGGCGATCATCACCAGCGGCGTCGCCTTCACCGCGATCTCCTGCAGCGAATAGCCGTCGGTCAGCGGATCGATGAAATAGACCATCAGCGCGGACACCGGATTCTTGCCGAGGATGGCAAACAGGATGCTCATGGTGACGATCGTCATGCCGATCGCGATCAGCGGCGAGACCAGTGCGATGGTGTTCGAGCGCTCGGCGCGCTTTTCAAGCACGAGCTGCATGCGCCGCCTCCTTCTGATCGAGGCTGCTTCCGCCCATCAACAATCCGAGTTTTTCGCGGGTGGCTTCCGCCGTCGGCAACGCTTCCGACAGGTGGCCGTGAAACATCACCGCGATGCGGTCGGTGATCTCGGCAAGCTCGTCGAGGTCCTGGCTCGTCACCAGCACGGCAGCGCCGGCGGCAGCGAGATCGAGCAGTGCCTGGCGGATCACTGCGGCGGCGCCCGCGTCCACGCCCCAGGTCGGCTGGCTCACGACCAGCACAGCCGGGTTGCGCAGGATTTCGCGGCCGACCACGAATTTCTGCAAATTGCCGCCGGAGAGGCTGGCGGCTTCCGGGTCGCGCTTGGCTTTGCGCACGTCGAAGGTTTCGGTGGCGCGGTCGACGGTCGAGAGCGTCGCGGCGGTATCGACAAATCCGTGCTTGACCATGCCGCTTGCGGCATGGCCCGTCAGCAGCGCGTTTTCCGATAATTTCATGCGCGGCGCCGTGCCATGGCCGAGGCGTTCCTCCGGCACAAAGGCCGCACCCAGCTTGCGCCGCCGCGTGATCGAGAAATGGCCGGCGGCGATGCCTTCGATCACGACGGTGCCGGGATCCTTTGCGAGCCGCTCGCCTGAGAGCGCGGAAAAGAACTCGTCCTGTCCATTGCCGGCAACGCCCGCGATGCCCATGATCTCACCGCCGCGCAATTCGAGCGAGATGTTTTGCAGCCGCACGCCATGGGGATCATCAGGCTCGAGGCTGAGATCGTTCACGACAAGCCGCGGCACCGTGATCTTGCGCGCCGCTGCCGCCTTCACTTCCTTGATCTCGGTGCCGACCATCATCCGCGCCAGCGACGCGGCAGTCTCCGCCTTGGGATTGCAGGTCGCGACCTTCTTGCCGCCGCGCAGGATGGTCGCGGTGTCGCAGAGCCGCTTCACCTCTTCCAGCTTGTGGCTGATGTAGAGAATGGCGCGGCCTTCCGCCTTCAACCGCTCCAGCACGATGAAGAGCTGATCGGCCTCCTGCGGCGTCAGCACCGCGGTCGGCTCGTCGAGGATCAGGAATTTCGGATTCTGCATCAGCGCGCGCACGATCTCGATGCGCTGGCGCTCGCCGACCGAGAGTTGCCAGACCTGGCGCTTTGGGTCGAGCGGAAGCCCGTATGTCCTGGACACTTGTTCGAGCCGCGCCGACATGTCCTTGAAGGATTCCTTGCCGTCGAGCCCGAGCGCGACATTTTCCGCGACCGTGAGATTGTCGAACAGCGAGAAATGCTGGAACACCATGCCGATGCCGCGTGCGCGTGCCTCCGACGGCCCGGACAGGACCATCTTGCGACCCTCCCAGCGCATCTCGCCCTCGCTCGGCTGGATCAGGCCGTAGATGGTCTTGACCAGCGTGGATTTGCCGGCGCCGTTCTCGCCGAGCAGGGCATGGATTTCCTTCGGCCGGATGTCGATGTCGATCGCATCGTTGGCGAGGAACGTGCCGTAGCGCTTGGTCAGGCCGATAGTTTGCAGCAGCGGTGTTTCGCCGGAATGCGAACTTGAAGGCGTCGAATCTGACATTCGGCTTTCGATCACGGATGAAAAGTGCCTCAATAGTGGGCTAGTTTAGACCCCGGCGTAAGTAGCGAAAAAGCGCCAGCCTTTGCTCAAGACTTCGGCAGGTGGATAAGTCAGCGATTCCCGATCGGCTTGCGAGGTAGCAGACCGCCGAAGGCCGATCATGGGTGCGCGCGGGGCAACACCCTGTTGCAAAATTGTAACTGTTAAATGCAATTCGGAACCCCCTAGTCAGCGCTGCTGCTCAGATGAGCAGCATCATTCCATCTTTCGCGGCCGCAACAAAAGTACGGCTTTGTGCCCGAAGCGGGCAGCTATCGCGATCGGACTTGAATCTTAAAAGCCAATAAAAACAGGCCTAACTGCAATTCCGATGGGCCAGCTCGCCGAGGTTGCGCGCGCCGCCGCAAAGGCGAGTGGTGCAGCGCGAATTGTATATCTCTGCCTGCTTGCTGCTGAAAAGCGCGGCAGGCGCTGGGAAAAGTTGAGGCTTCTCACCTCATGTCAACAGCGCAAGTGTCGCAATCAAGGGCCTGTGATCGTTCGCGCTCGTCAACCTGGGGGTACAAAAGATGTCTTTCTACAAAACAGCAATCGCGGCCGCGGCGCTGTCTATCGCCGCGCTTGCGACGGGGGGCTCCGCCAAGGCCGCCGATCTTCCGGTCAAGGCCAAAGCGAAGCCGGCGGACCTGCCGTTCTTCCTCCTGATCGATGACCGGGTGACCTATTCCTACATTTTCGACGCGGTTCAACCGGGCATGTGGTCGCGCAATCCGAACGGCACGATCAACTCCAAGACGACGAAGCAGGTCTACTCGTTCACCCACTTCGACATCTGGCAGTACGGCACCAACTTCTTCACCATCTCGATGTTCAAGTCGGACCACAATGACCCGGCCAACCCATGCTTCAACGCCGGTCTCGCGGTAAATCCGTTCGCCGGCATCGTTCCGGCCAACTGCGCGGGCGCGACCGAAATCTACGGCCTGTTCCGTTCGACCATCGGCTGGAACCAGCTCGCCGGCAGCAAGATGTTCTCGCTCGGCCCGCTGAGCAACATCTCGTTCGAATTCGGCATGGATGGCAACACCGAGAACCGCTACTTCGGCGCCGCCAAGCGCGATGTCGTCGGCGGTCTGCAGTTCGAATTCTCGCTGCCTTACAAGGGCTATTTCAACGCGTCGCCGTTGGTGTACTGGGAGTTCGCCAACCACAACGGCTTTGCCCAGTGCGGCAGCGGCTTCTCCGGCCCCACACCGTACCCTGCCGCGGGCGCCACCTGTTTGCTTGACGGCAACACCTCGTTCAATGCGACCTGGGCGATCGAGACCAACTACTACATGGATCTGGGCTTCCTGCCTGAGAACATGCAGTACTTCTCGATCTCCGGCCGCGCGGCCTGGTACGGCAAGAAGGGGACGGACACCAATCCGCTTCCTGTTAATGCAGCAAACGGCGTCTTCCCGACCGCGGTCGAGCTCAACTCGGAGCCGATCCGTCTGACCTTCGATGCCTCGAAGGCGATGTGGGGCGGCAAGTATTCCCACTTCGTCGACGTTTGGGTGGCCTATCGCTACTGGCAGAACAAGTTCGGCCTCGATCACAACACCGCGTTCGCCTGCACCAGCGGCGCCGCGCCAGGGCAGAACAACGGCTCCTGCACCGAGAGCTCGCTCTACTCCGGTATCACCGTCAAGTTCTGATCGCCTGTCTCTCTCCACGCGAGAAAGCAAATGGCGCCGCGCTGGTCCCGCGGCGCCATTTTTCTTTGGCTTGAGGCGGCAACTCCGTCACACCATCAGATCGTGCGAAACATGGGCGATGACATGGCTCATGGTATGGTGCGGGACATCGTCGGTTGGGGGCTGAGCTGAAACTTCGGCTGCCAGCGCCGCCACAGAAGCGCTGGGCCCCGTCGGGTGGTCGTGATGGTCGACCCGTGCTGCGGCCAGGTTAAAGTCGGAAATCCCTTCCTTGAAGTGGAACGAGTCTCCCAGCCTGAGCGTAGCGGCAGCCACTGACCGCACCTGCTCCATCGGGGACAACTCAAAGTGAAACGAGTCATGTATCCTGCCGTGCGCATCGCCGTCGGCAGCGTTCATCGAACCCTCTTGGGGGATCAGTCCCTGGTGATCTTCATTGTTCCACGTGGAGTTGAACTGCAAACCGCCGCCATGCTTGTGGAAGTGTGGCTCGGCTTTATTGTCAGCCACATGCGGATTGTCGGCTGCGTCCGGCGCGGCGACGTCGGTATTGGGTTCGGTATTATGCTCGGTACTATGCTCGGCATTATGTATCGCGTAACTTGGGGCCGTCACGGCCCCGCTGCCGGACGTGCCGGGACTGTCGAGCATCGCCGTCTGATTGGGCACGACCACAGTCTCCGTATGGAGAACGGGTTGCGGTTTGATGGACTGCTGTGGGCCTGTCGGGGTATTCGCCGCATCGTCGGTGGTGTGTTCGGTGGAATGCTTCCCGCCTTCGTCGTCGCTGGTGAATTTGGCACGATCGAATAGCTCGATCCGGTCTCGATCGGCATCGAAGCCGTGGCCCAAATTGGCCGCCTGAACACCCCACTTGCCATCGGCCTGAAGCGTGTACTCAGCGAAGGTCCTGTCGGCCGAAAAGTCGGCTGTCGTTGCGACGAGCGTCGCATCGCTGTGCGCTGCCGCCGCGAAGGCGAGATCGATCGGCTCGGCGGCTACCACCGCTGCCGCCGTCTCCGGTGCGAAGAGGAAATCCGACGGCTCAATGGTCGCAAACCCCTGCAAATGGATTTCCTGCAGACCGGAATCGCCAATCTTCAGGATGTGATCGGTCGGATTGACGTAGACGATGGTTTGGTTCGCCGAGCTGTCATAGATCCAGGCGATCGTATGCGCCGGTACAGCCGTGCTGGTGGCGTCGAGCGCCAAAATCACGAAGGCGGCTGCGCCGAGCGCCGTCAGGTCAATCCTCTCGGAGGACTTCGACTTGAAGTCGGAGATGGCGCCGAAGCGGGTGGTGCCCTGATCCGTCGACAGATAAACGAAATGGTCGCCTCCGCCATCGCCCGCAAGGGAATGCGCCCAATGTCCACCAGCGACGGCGTCGCCCCTGTTTCCGTTGACTGTGTCGCGTCCCGCGCCGACGTGGATCGTGTCATCCGCGTCATTGCCCTTGGTGCCGCTGACAGTGTCCACGCCCGCGCTCGCATGGATGATTTGCCCGGAGTCGCCCGTTCCCGCCGCGGTGCCTTGTTTTAGCGTCTCTTGAACGGTCGGCGCACTGGATGTCACGAGTGGGCCGGTGTCTCGGTGATGGTCGAAGTCCCTGTTTTCGTCTTCGGCGCCGTGAATGGTGATGGTCACGACCTGCTTTGTTCCGTCGATCGTGGTCACCGTGAAGCTGTCGGTCAGCGTGTCGTCGTCATCGAGGGCCTTCACTGCGCAGTTGTTGGTGTCGAGCATGTAGGTCCACACGCCGGCGGCCGTCATCGTGAAAGTGCCGTAGCCGCCCCTGCTTGGCGTTGGTGTGCTGACCGCCGTGAACGTGTCGGGCGGGTTGTCGACGTCGGTATCGGTCAGCGTCCCCGTCGCTGTCGGCTTGCCATACTTCTCGCAGCTCGGCTCGGTCACACAGCCGGTTGTGGTGCCGGAAATGATGGCGGCGTCGTTGGTTCCATCGATGGTGATGGTCACGACTTGCGCTGTGCCGTCGATGGTGGTCACCGTGAAGCTGTCGATCAATTTGTCGCCGACATTAAGCGCCTGCACGGCGCTGTTGGCGTTGTTGAGCGCGTAAGTCCATGTGCCGGCGGCCGTGATGGTGAAGGTGCCGTAGCCGCCCGTGCTTGGCGTTGGTGTGCAGACCGCCGTGAACGTGTTGGACGGGTTGTCGACGTCGGTATCCGTCAGCGTCCCCGTCGCTGTCGCGTTGCCATATTTCTCGCAGCTCGACTCGGTCACCGAGCCGGTTGTGGTGCCGGAGATGATGGCGGCGTCGTTGGTGCCGTCGATGGTGATCGTCACGACCTGCGGGGTGCCGTCAATAGTGGTCACCGTGAAGCTGTCGGTCAATTTGTCGCCGACATTGAGCGCCTGCACGGCGGTGTTGGCGTTGTTGAGCGAGTAGGTCCACACGCCGGCAGCCGTGATGGTGAAGGTGCCGTAGCCGCCTAGGCTGGCGGTGGGCGTGCTGACCGCCGTGAACGTGTTGGGCGGATTGTCGACGTCGGTATCGGTGAGCGTGCCGGATACGGTCGGCAGGCCGTGGACCCCGTTGGCAGTGCCACCGGCTTCGATCGCCGCGCCGGCCGTGGTGCCTGAGATATGGGCGGCGTCGTTGGCGCCGTTGATGGCGATCGTGAAGGTTTGGTCGGCTGACAGCGAACCGTCAGACACGGTGATCGTGAAGCTTTCGGTCGTGGGGGCTTGCAGCGCATTGATCGCGTTGTTGTTCGGGACGAAAGTGTAGGCGCCGCTCGCGCTGTTGAGGAAGAGCGTGCCAAAGGGGCCGGCCTGCGAAACATCAAAACTCGCCCCGTCCAGTACCGAATTGCCCGCCGTTCCCCCGCTGATGCCGAAGGTCAGCGCGCCGCCAGTCGTACTGCTGGCCGTGAAGGTGCCGCTCGTCGCGGTGAAGTCGTCGAACACCGACGTATCGACCTCTGTCGGACCGGTCAGTGCGTTCAGCGTCGGCGGCTTCGGCGGCGGCGGCGGTAGGTGCACGATCGGGGTGTCATTGATCGGGATGACAAGCGTCGGCAACGCAGCGAGTGAGTTTTGCGTCGCGTGGGGGTCGTCGCTCTGTATAAAATTGATCGGCTGCAGCAACCCTGGTGCGCTGAAGGGAGGCGCGCTGGACCCGTTTGTTCCCTGTCCTTTCGCGTAGTTGGCGAGCACGTCCTGCTGGGCCGCCAGCAACTCTTCCATCCTGGTCGGATTGTTGCCGACCGGGTTCACGCTAACCGATGAGCCGCTCTTTCTGACGACGACTGTCTCTCCGGGATCCTCAACAATGATGTGTCGCGGGATCGGCTCCTTGGTCACGAGTTCGAATGTGCCGTGCTCGAGGTCTTTGTAAGCGATGCGGTCATCATCCAGGATTGCGACGTTCGGCTCGGCGCCCTCTGCGCCCTTCATCATCGAGAAGGTCAGGGCTGCAAGCGACAGCAATCCAAATCCACCGGCCTGGGACCGGCCGCGAATGTTTCCTGGGGACACGTCGTTATCGAGAGAAGTGGCCTTTGCCACCTCGCCCGTAACCACGAATTGGACCGTTTGCGGGATGCCGCCGGAGTCGCGCACCAATTCGCGCAGCATCGCGCGCGTACCGCAGGGTATGTTGCACACCGTGCCGTCGACAAAGCGAATTCCGATTTCGCCGTCGGCTGCGGTCTCGATCACGTCGCCATGGCAAACGGGATCGCCGACCCTGATTTGAACGGCGATGCCGCTCGCGCGCGAAAGGACGCCGCAGCCGGTTGCCGTCTCAATATTGCCGATAGCTTGGGGTGGCGCGGCTCTGGCTGCCGCGCGCTCGTTCTCGCACTCCATGCCGGACGCAATCAACATTGGCTTTGACCTCGCCTGCTGAGCAACTCAGGCCCCAGCTCGGCGCCGCTTTTTTCGTGCTCTGGCTTGCCCCCGCCACGAGGTCAAAAATCTCTTGACGTTGGCAACCCTGGGCTGGCCCGCCGAAATGTCCTGATCGAAATTCCCTCATCATTCCCGGAAGATGCATGTTCGGCGCGACGTCGAAAGGCCGTCGTTCCGCCGCGCCTTCCGGCGTCAGGCACGCAAGTTTTTCATCCTATCGGATGAGATCGAGGCCGAAAAGCTACCATTTCGGGCTAGGTCTAGTATACTCCTTTTGGGTTAGTGGCCTGCAATGGCCAATGTGGCAACATGGAGTTGGCGGCCCCGGCCGACGGTTGACCGAACCCTCGGGGTGGCCATCCGAGCAAGATCTTCTCGGAAAGGGGGGATCATGTGTACCCATATGATGGCCGCGTCAGTTGCGAGTGTCGTCCTGGCGCTGGCCGCCTTTGTGCCAGGTCAGGCTCAAGCGCAAACCGACACCGCTCGCCCGGCCATTCTGGAGTCCTCATCAACACCGATTGGGAAAGTTGTAGCCGCCACCGGTTCGGTCACCATCGAGCATGCGGGTGCGGCGGTCGTTCAGGCAAATGTTTCCGGTCAAGCTGTTCAGACGAAGATTGGTGATCTCGTCTATCAGGGCGATCTGGTGCAAACAGGGACCGACGGAAAGGTCGGCATCAACTTTACCGACGGCACCTCGTTCAATCTTTCGAGCAACGCCCGCATGGCTCTGGACGAGTACGTGTACGATTCAAAGGGGGCATCCAATTCCACCTTGTTCTCTCTCTCCAAGGGAACGTTCACCTTTGTTGCCGGCAATATCGCAAAGACCGGTGCCATGAAGGTCGACACCCCCGTTGCAACGATGGGGATTCGAGGCACCACGCCACATATCGAAATCTCCGACGATGGATCCGTCAGGTTTTCTACCCTCATCGAAGAGGGCAAGAGCAAAGTCACCAGGAAGCCTGGGACTTCCACGGCGCAGAAACCCGAGCAGAAGGCCGACGACAAACCCAATTTGAACATCTGTCGACGGTGCTAGCGCATGATCCGGAAAAGTGTGTAGCGGTTTTCCGAAAAGATCATGCGCAAACAAAGAGCCAAAGCGCGATGATGATTCATCCTGAAATCATTGCACTTTAGCATCATTTTGAACCGCACATTCCCCAAAATTCGTGGATCGGGGAGCCCGATATGAAGCTTGGTGCGAGAGAGATCGACGGCGTGGCGGCTGTTGTCGTCCTGCTGTGGCTCGCCTCGCCCGCGGCCGCGCAACCGCCGAAACAGGGGGGCAGCTATCTCAGGAACATCGAGTTGTGCAACAGCATGGATCGCGCTTCGCTCGATGCGCGGATCGAGGGTTGCACGGAGTTCATCGAAGCACGTCAGGGCACACCGACTGCCTTGGCCGTCGCCCTCAACAACCGTGGCAATGCACTTATCGCAAAGGGAGACTACGACCGCGCCATCCGGGATTTCGGTCAGGCGATCGAGCTCAATCCAGCTTACACCAAGCCTTTCAACAACCGCGGTGCGGCTTACTTGAGAAAAGGCGAGTACGACCTCGCCATCAAGGCTTTCGACGAGGCGATCAAGCTCAATCCGAACTACGGCGAGGCCTTTGCGAACCGTGCCGGAGCCTACCTGAAAACCAGGGAATATGAGCGCGCGGCACGCGACTATGATGAGGCCATTCGTCTCGCGCCCGATCTTGGCGCCGCGTGGAGTGGACGTTGCTGGACCCGAGTGATGCTCGGTGCGCTGCGGGCGGCGCTGGAGGACTGCGACAAGGCGCTGGGGGTGGGGTCGAGCAATGCGGCGTCATATGACTCGCGTGGTCTGATCTACCTGAAGATGGGTCAACTTGACGCGGCGATCGAGGATTATGGTTTTGCGCTTCGGATCGAGCCGAAGCTCGCGAGCGCGCTTTATGGACGCGGGCTGGCTAGGCTCAAGCAGGGCGACAAGGCCGGCGGCGAGGCCGATATCGAAGCCGCTGAGGCGATCCAGGCCGGGATCGGCGACGACTTCACGCGCTATGGCGTGCGGTAGAGACGCGTCAAGCTTGTCTTCAGGTGACAACGCAAATGGCGCCGCGCTGGTCCCGCGGCGCCATTATCATTCAGGTGGAGCGACGCGCTACTTCGCGGCGGCGTTGACCTCCAGCGGCGCGGCACGCCGCGGGCTCTCCGCCTGCGCGGGCAGCCCGGCAAAACGGCGCAGCGCTTCCGCCATTTTCACCCGGCCGCTGACGCCGGTGATGACGACATCGACCATGGTGAAGGACGAGTGGAACTGGCCGTGGGCCTTGAGCTGCTCGACCGGCACACCGGCTTTGGCCAACGCCTCGCCATAGGCGATGCCCTCGTCGCGCAGCGGATCGAACTCGGAGGTCACGATGTAGGCCGGCGGCAGGCCGGCCAGCTTGCCGCGGATCGGCGAGGCGCGCGGATCGGTACGATCTGCCGGTGAGCAATAGATATCCCAGAACCAGAACATCAGGCCGCGGGTCAGGAAGTAGCCCGCCGCGTTCTCTGTATAGGACGGCCGGTCGAAGCTGCAATCGGTGACCGGGGACACCAGCAATTGGCCTGATATCTGCGGCCCGCCGCGGTCGCGCGCGAGCTGGCAGGTGACGGCCGCGATGTTGGCGCCGGCGCTCCAGCCGGCGACCAGCACCGGCCCCGGCCTGCCGCCGAGCTCGCTGGCATGCTCGGCGATCCAGCGCGTCGCGGCATAGCCGTCCTCGGGCGCGGCCGGGAAGCGATGCTCGGGCGCATGCCGGTAGCCGACGCTGACGACGATCATGCCGGTGCGCCGGCACATGTCGCGGCAGAACGGTTCGTCCGACTGCTGGTCGCCCAGCACCCAGCCGCCGCCGTGGAAATAGACCACGATTGGATGCGGTCCCGGTGTCGCCGGCCGATAGAGCCGATACGGCAGCGGACCTTCGGCCCCCTGCAGCACGCCATCGCCGACCTCGCCGACCGGCCGGCCCGCGGGGCGGGCCTTGTTGAACTCGTTGAGGAAGTCGCGTGCGCCCTGCGCGCCCATGGTCTCGATCGGCGGCAGGTTCATCTCTGCCAGCATGTTCAGCACCAGCCGCACGTCCGGCTGCAGGCGAACGATCTCGCCGTCATTGCATTGCTCGGCGCGATCAGGACCTCCGAGCTTGAAGCCGAGCATGCCGCGCGCCACGACCTCGTTGCAGATGCTGCGATAGGGACCGACGCCGCCGGTATAGGGCATCACGCCCTGCGCCTTGCCGGGAACGTTGGCGCCCGTGTACCAGGTGTTGGCGAGCCGGTGCAGCGTAAGCGTGGCGCAGTCGGCCATGTGTCGTGCCCAGCCCGCCTGCGCCGTCTCGGTCGCCTCCATGGTCGTGAAGCCGGCGTTGTGCAGCGCGATCAGCCGGTCGACCACCCAATCGGCATGCTGCTCGATCGACACCGCCATGTTGGACAGCACCGACGGGCTACCAGGACCGGTGATCATGAACAAATTGGGGAAGCCGGCCACGGTGAGCCCGAGATAGGTCTGCGGGCCGTTGGCCCAGACGCTCGACAGCGATTTTCCGCCACGTCCGGTGATCGGATGCACGGCCATGATCGCGCCGGTCATGGCGTCGAAGCCGGTCGCGAACACGATCACGTCGACGTCGAAGCTGCGCCTGTCGGTCGTGATACCGGAGGCCGTGATCGCCTTGATCGGCTCCTGCCGCAGGTTCACCAGGGTAACGTTGGGACGGTTGTAGGTCGCATAGTAGTTGGTATCGAGGCAGGGACGTTTGGCCCCGAAGGGATGATCATGCGGAGTGAGCGCTGCCGCGATCTCCGGATCCTTCACGACGTCGTGGATCTTTTCGCGGATCAGATCGGCGAGCAGCGTGTTGCCGTCGACGTCGACGCCCTGGTCGGCCCAGAGCTGGGTGAGGATGTGGACGAGATCGCCGGCCGCCCACGCCTGCTCGAAGCGCTGGCGCCGCTCGGCATCGCTGAGCTGCCAGCTCACTGCCATCTGCTGCGGATAGGGCACGCCCGCCATCGACAAGCGCGCCTGCTCGCGATACGCGGCGCGGTCGCCTTCCAGCATGGTCTTGCGATCCGCCGGTTGTGGGCCGTTATGCGCTGGCAAAGCGAAGTTCGGCGTGCGCTGGAATACGGTGAGATGCGCCGCCTCTCCGGCGATCAGCGGGATCGACTGGATGCCGGATGATCCCGTACCGATCACGGCGACCCGCTTGCCCTTGAGGTTCACGCCGTCATGCGGCCAGCGGCCGGTGAAATAGACCTCGCCCTTGAAATCCTTGACGCCATCGATCTCCGGCGGTTTTGGCGCAGAGAGACAGCCGGTCGCCATGATGTAATGGCGGCAGGATACATCAGTGCCGTTGTCGGTGGTGAGCTGCCAGCGTTGTTTGGCATCATCCCATGTCGCTTGCCTGACTTTGGTGCCGAAGCGGATATCGCGCCGCAGCTCATAGCGATCGGCGACGAAGCCGAGATAGCGCAGGATTTCAGGCTGGGTCGCGTATTTCTCCGACCAGGTCCACGCCTTTTCCAGTTCCGGATCGAAGGTGTAGCTGTAATCGATGGTCTGGATGTCGCAGCGCGCGCCGGGATAGCGGTTCCAATACCAGGTGCCGCCGACGTCGCCGGCTTCTTCCAGCACCACCGCTGAAAAGCCGGCCTTGCGCAGGCGATGCAGAATATAAAGCCCGGCAAAGCCGGCTCCGACCACCGCGACGTCGACATCTTGCGTTGAGACGCTATGCGTCGCATCCGACGCGCGTGTTGCGACCATTGCCTCTGGCATGCCATTCCTCCCGTGCGTTTTTGATTTTGATTTCGCGGGAGGCTAGTCCTGCGCGCCGAGTTTGTCATCAGGACAAATTCAATCTCAGGTCTTCACAAGTGTGGCGACGATCAGAATGATGCGACACGATGTCTGACCCAGGGAAATCGTCGCCTGATGAATGCGGAGCCCGTTGAAATTGAGAATCTTGCGGCGGAGTCGGACCTGCCGGCGATGATCGCCGCGCTGCAATTCGCGAACTGGGGCCGTTCGACCGGTTATGGCGCGGCCGAAGAATACGAGCGGTTTCTGCACGATGCGGCGCGCTCAAGCCGCTTGCCGGCCGTTCTGGTAGCGAAGCGCGCCGGCAAGTTCCTGGGATCAGTGAATTTGCTCGTGCATGAGATGACGACGCATCCGTCGTTGTCGCCCTGGTTGGCCCAGTTGTTTGTGATTGAAGAAGAGCGCGGCAGAGGTGTCGGAACTGTGCTCGTGCGTGCCTGCCTCGCCCGTTTCGCCGAACTGGGATTTCCGCGGGTGCACCTCTACACGGCCGCGTCGACGACGCTGCCTGCGTACTATGCGGCGCTCGGCTGGAAGACGATCGAGCAAACCGAATATCTCGGCAAGATGCGCGCCGTCATGGCGTTCGATTTTCCGCGATGAATGGCCATAGGCATTCGGCTGAACGAGTCATTACGCCAGATGGAGGAAGTCACGAAGACCATTAGCAACTACTTCTTCCACACGCCCTCGTGCAGCGCTTCGGCTTCATCCTCCAATAGCGGTCCCACCACCTCGGTCGGGCGCTGGCCGCTGGCAAAGACCGCGCGGCAGGGCAGGTCGAGCGTCGGATTTTCCGGGTGGTTGCCGGTGACGCCGCGCAGGCGATGCTCGGAAAGGCCATAGACGAGGCGGCCGATGCCGGCCCAGTAGATCGCGCCCGCGCACATCGCGCAGGGTTCGGCAGAGGAATAGATCGTGGCCTTGGCGCGCACGTCGGCGGGAAGCGTGCGGCAGGCTTCGGTCGCAAGCAGGCGCTCGGCATGCGCGGTACCGTCATGGGCGGGCATGTAGCCGTTCTCGGATTCGATCGGCACGTTGCCGCTTGCGTCGACCAGAATGGCACCGAACGGATGGTTGCCGTTCTTCATCGATCGGCGCGCGACGTCGAAGGAGCGGCGCAGGAAGTGCGCGTCGCGCTCACCGCGTTCAGGGCCGTCGGTGTCAGCCATCAATGGCCCGCCATGTGGCGGCCGATTTCCGTGAGGTCAGCTTCGCTGGCGCGCGCTTCATAGACGAACTGGCCGTGGAACATCACGACCAGACGATCCGACAATTCCAGGAGTTCGTCCAGATCCTCGCTGACCAGCAGCACCGCGGCGCCGCGGTTGCGCGCCGCCATGATCTCGGCATGGATCTGCGCAACGGCGGCGAAATCGAGCCCGAAGCAGGGATTGGCGGCGATCAGCACCTCGACATCGCCGCCGAGCTCGCGCGCCAGCACCGCGCGCTGCACATTGCCGCCCGACAGCGCCGAGATCGGCGTGTCCGGCGTGCGGGTCTTGATCTTGTACCGGCCGATCTTCTTCTCGGCGTCCTCGCGGAAGGCCGCGCGATTGAGCCACCAGCCGCCGCTCGCAAACGGCGCGCGGTCGAATTCGCGGAAGGCGATGTTGTCGGCGACGCTCATGCCGCCGACGCAGGCATTCTTCAGCGGCTCCTCCGGCAACAGCGACATCTTGTGCCGCCGCATTTCCTCGCGGCGCGCATGATAGGGATCGCCCGCGACCTTGATTTCGCCGCTCTCCGGCTCGCGCTGGCCGGCCAAGACCTCGACGAGCTGGCGCTGGCCGTTGCCGGAGACGCCGGCGATGCCGACGATCTCGCCGCCGCGCACGGCAAGCGAAACATCATGCACCGCCACCGCGCCGGCATCGTCGAGCGCGCGGACCTTTGAAAGCTCCAGCCGCACGCTGCCGGCCTCGCCGGAGCGCGCGGGCTGGATGGTCAGCTCCTCCGCGCCGATCATGGTGCGCGCCATTGCGTCCGGCGTCAGCTCCTTGACCAGGCCTTTGCCGGCGAGCTTGCCGCGGCGCAGGATCGTGACCTCGTCGGCAAACGCCATCACCTCGCGGAATTTATGGGTGATCATCAGGATGGTCAGCTCGCCATCCATGACCATCTTGCGCAACATGCCCAGCACTTCATCGGCTTCGCCGGGTGTCAGCACCGAGGTCGGCTCGTCCAGGATCAGGAAACGCCGCTTGAGGTAAAGCTGCTTGAGGATTTCGCACTTCTGGCGCTCGCCGGCCGAGATGTCGGAGACTTTGGCGTCGAGCGGCACCTTGAACGGCATGCGCGCGAGAAACGCTTCCAGCTCCTTCTTCTCCCTGGCCCAGTCGACCACGGCCGGCACGTCGTCGCGCGCCAGCACCAGGTTCTCGGCGACCGTCATCGCCGGCACCAGGGTGAAATGCTGGTAGACCATGCCCAAGCCCAGCGCATGCGCGTCCTTGGGGTTGGCGATGGCCTGCTCGCGGCCGCCGACGACGATGTCGCCTTCGGTTGCGTGGTAATAGCCCATGATGCATTTGACCAGCGTCGACTTGCCGGCGCCGTTCTCGCCGAGCAGCGCGTGGAAGGTGCCGGGACGCACCTTCAGCTCGACATTGTCGAGCGCAAGGAAGTCGCCGAAGCGCGTGGTCATGGCGATGGCGTCGACGCCGAAGGCGCCTGATGGAGGGGAGGCCTCGCCGATGATCACGCGATCGCTCCGATCAGGTCGCCGGATTTCGCCACTGCGCCGAACACGCCGCCCTGCATCTTGATCATTTTCAGGGCGTGGTCGTGATTACTCTTGTCGGTCGCGCCGCAGCAATCCTCGATCAGCACGCATTCGAAGCCGCGGTCGTTGGCCTCGCGCATGGTGGTATGGACGCAGACGTCAGTGGTGATGCCGGTCAGCACGATGTTCTCGATGCCGCGCACGCGTAGCAGCAGTTCGAGGTCCGTGGCGCAAAACGAGCCCTTGCCGGGTTTGTCGATGATGGGTTCGCCGGGCTTTGGGTAAAGATCGGGAATGATGTCCCAGCCCGGCTCGCCGCGCACGAGGATCTTGCCGCATGGACCGGGATCGCCGATGCCGGCGCCGATCTGCCGCGAGCGCCAGCGCTTGTTGGCGGGGAGGTCGGCAAGGTCGGGGCGATGGCCCTCGCGGGTATGGATGATGTGATAGCCCTTCTCGCGCATCGCGGCCAGCAGGCGCTTGATCGGCTCGATCGGCGCGCGGGTCAAAGACAGATCATAGCCCATCTTGTCGACATAGCCGCCGACGCCGCAAAAATCGGTCTGCATATCGATGATGACCAGTGCGGTGTTTTCGGGGCGCAGGTCGCCATTATAGGGCCAGGCGTAGGGCTCGGATTTGATATAGCGCTCGGACATCTTCTCTCTCGCGCGTTATCTTGTGATCGAAAGCTCGGCCGGCGCGCCGGTCAGCGTGCGCTTGGGCGAGCAGGTAATGATCATGATCGCCAGCGTCAGGATATAGGGCGCGGCATTGAAGAGGTGATAGCCGGAGGTGACGCCGACCGATTGCAGCGCGGGTCCCAGCGCCGCGGCGCCGCCAAAGGCGAGCGAGGCCCACAGGCACAGCATCGGGTCCCAGCGCGCGAAGATCACCAGCGCGACCGCGGTGATGCCTTGTCCGGAGGACAGGCCCTCGTTCCAGCTTCCGGGATAGAACAGCGACAAAAACGAGCCGCCGATGCCGGCGAGGAAGCCGCCGACCATGGTGGCGCGCAAGCGAATGAGCAGCACCGAATGGCCCATGGCGCGCGCGGCGTCCGAGCTTTCGCCGGCGGTGCGGATCAGCAAGCCCCAGCGCGTGGTGCGGAAGGCCCAATACAGCACCGGCGCCAGCACGAGGCCGATGAGGAACAATACATTGATGCGCAGCGCAGCGCGCAGCTGCGGGATGTCGCTCCAAAAGCCGAAATCGATTGCGGGCAGGCGAGGGGCAGTCGGCTCGATCAAGGGCTTGCCGAGATAGAAGGCGAGCCCGGTGCCGAACAGCATCAAGGCGATGCCGACGGCGACATCGTTCACGCGCGGCAGCGAGCAGATGCCGGCATGCAGGGCGCCGAGCAGCGCGCCGGTGATGCCGGCGGCGAGCACGCCGAGCCAGGGCGAGCCGGTGAGATAGGAGATGCCGTAGGCGCTCATCGCGCCCATCACCAGCGTGCCTTCGAGGCCGAGATTGATCCGGCCGCTTCGCTCGGTGATGCATTCGCCGAGACTGACGAACAGGAACGGCGTGGAGACGCGGATGGCGCCGCCGAACACGGCAAGCGGCACGGTCCAGAGCCCGATCGAGCCGTCAGCCATCAGGATTTTCCTTTCAGGAATCCGATCCGTCCGTATACCGCGTCGCTCGCGAGCACGAAGACGAAGATGATGCCCTGCAACACCAGCACCGACGCGTCCGGCAGGCCGAGCCGCCGCTGCAACAGTCCACCGGACGCGCTGATGCCGCCGAGCAGAATCGCGACCGGAATGATCGCGAGCGGATTCTGCCGGGCGAGAAAGGCGACGAGGATGCCGGTGAAGCCGTAGCCGGCGGCGAGATTGGCATTGGTGCGGCCCTGCACGGCCGCGACTTCGACCATGCCGGCAAGGCCAGCGCAGGCGCCGGCGAGGAAGCAGATGGTCAGGATCAGCTTGCCGACGGAGAGGCCGACGATCTTGGCGGCGCGGATGTTGCCGCCGGCGACCCGCGCGGCGAAGCCGAAGGTGGTGTGATAAATCAAAATGTAGGAGAGGATGGCGGTGATCAGGCCGAAGACGAGGCCCCAATGCACGTCGGTGCCGGGAATGGAGCCGATCATGTTGGCGGCGCCGATTTCGCGCGTCGAAGGCTTGTTGAGGCTCGCGGGATCGCGCATTGCGCCTTCGACCAGGTGGTTGAGGATCGCGAGGGCGATATAGACGAGCAAGAGGCTCGAGATCGTCTCGTTGACGCCGCGATATTGCCGAAGCGCGCCGGAGAGCAGGATCCACATGCCGCCGCCGACCATGCCGGCGCAGATCATGGCGAGCTGTACGACCAGCGGCGGCGCCCATGGCATGGCGAGCGCCATCGAGGTTGCCGACAGCGCGCCGATCAGAAGCGCGCCTTCGCCGCCGATGATGACCATGCCGAGCTGCGCGGGCAGGGCCGTGCACAGCGCCGTCAATATCAGGGGCGCGGCGCGGGTCAGCGTGTTCTGCCAGGAGAACCAGGTGCCGAACGCGCCGTAATACATGTAAAAATAGAGGTCGAGCGGGTTCTTGCCGAACAGCGCGACAAAGATGCCAAACACCACAAGCGCGCCGGCCAGCGCCGCGCCCGGGATCAGGATGTATTCGATGGTCGTGCCATGACGCTGGAGGAATCCGGCGTCCGCGGCCGGAGCAACCGCGACCGCGTCCGCCGAATCCGCCACGTCAGAGCTCACGAAGTGGCTCCGATCACGCCCTCGACCAGATAGTCCATCTTTTCGAGTTCGGGATCCTTCTGGC
>DATMNV010000173.1:0-3889 GCA_035568535.1 Bradyrhizobium sp. | reverse complement strand
TCGACCGCTGACTTCGTAGCCAGGCACAACCGGAATGGGCGGCAAATCGGGATATACGCCCATGCGCCCCATGATGTCGGCAAAATTGACCCCGCTCGCCTCGACACGGATGCGGACCTCTCCCGCGTTCGGCGCAGGATCGGCGGCTTCTCTAACTTGCAGTACTTCCGGCGGCCCGGCGCGTGTAATCCAGACTTGTCGCACGACAATAACTCCCTCGCTTGGGCGCACCTCAATCTACGGGCGGCATTTGGATACAAACATTATTCGCAAAGCGGCAATTTTTGAACCCGCATGTCCGTGTTGGGTCAAAATGCGACGTAGCGGCGGAGGCGGCTCTTGGCGCAAAAGCGGGCGTCAGCGCCAGTCGCACGGGCAGAGAAGGGCTGACAGGCGGTATCAGCAGATAGCGGCGACCCGACGGGCAAATCACTTCCGATAATCGGAAGTGTGTCAATTGCTCGGGGTAAAAATATTAATCTTCCGTTTTACCGAAATATATGGTTGTCTCCGTGCATCCCATCCTCACTCCGAGGGGCGTTTCGCGATCGTCACGAACGTTGAGGGCGGGATGCGGTGGACGGCGGGGTGTTCAGCGCGCATGTCGCGCGGACGAAGGCATCCTGACGGACGGCGAAGTCGTGTAGTCCTGATCCCCCGACGCTGGGATCAAGTTTTGCGGGTGATGATCCCGCGAGGCGACGGAGGCTAACAAGCCCGGACTCCGGGGAGCGCGCGTATAAGCCGTAAAACCATCGCGCAGGGAATGCCGGATGTTCTGGCTGGACCTGTGGTGACTGCCGCCTGCTTTTTTTGTTGCAGGCGGGCCATGGGTGCGGTCTGCACCCGGCATTCCCTGCGCCCTCTTTGTCTTGGAGGGTTGCGAAACGAACGCATCGCCCGGACACGTCGTGCCGCGGGGAGGTGGAAGTGTGTCTCGTCATTGCGAGCGAAGCGAAGCAATCCACCTCTCCACTCGCTGCGAAATGGATTGCTTCGTCGCTGCGCTCCTCGCAATGACGAGCAGCGATGAAGCCTTCCGACTAGACCGATGTGCAGCTTCACATCAAGCGCCGAGCGCTTACTGCATCGACGAGACCCTGATGAAGGTCGGTCCGAGAATCACGACAAACAGCACCGGCAGGAAGAACAGGATCATCGGCACGGTCAGCTTCGGCGGCAGCGCGGCGGCCTTCTTTTCCGCCTCGGTCATGCGCATGTCGCGGTTTTCCTGCGCCATCACGCGCAGGCTCTGGCCGAGCGGCGTGCCGTAGCGTTCCGACTGCATCAGCGCCAGGCAGACCGATTTCACACCCTCGAGCCCGGTGCGCTTGGCAAGGTTCTCATAGGCGACCTTGCGGTCCTGAAGGTAGGACAGCTCGGCCGTGGTCAGCGTGAACTCTTCCGACAGCGCGACCGACTGGGTGACGATTTCGGTCGACACCTTGCGGAACGCAGCCTCGATCGACATGCCGGATTCGATGCAGATCAGAAGCAGGTCTAGCGCATCGGGGAAGGCGCGCTTGATCTGGAGCTGGCGCTTGCTGATGGCGTTCTTGAGGAACAGCATCGGCGCCTGCAGGCCGAGATAGGCCGCGCCGATGCACATGCCGACCTTGATCGGCATCGACTTCTCCATGTGCGAGATCACGAAGACATAGAGCACGGCGGCAATAAACATCACGATCGGCGCCACCAGCCGGAAGAACAGGAAGGTGACGTAGGGCGCCTGGCCGCGATAGCCGGCGAGCGACAGCTTCTCGCGCGCCGAATCTTGTGCCAGGTATTTGGTCAGGTTGAAGTCTTCCACCACGCGGGAGACGAGTTGCTTCGGCGTCTGGCGCAGCGAGACTTTTTCGTTCTTGTTCAGGCGCTCGCGCTCGCGGGCACGGATGCGTTCGCGCTCGCTCGCTACCGCCTTCATGCGCTTGTCCAGGCTCTCGCCGGCCAGCAGCGGCAGGACCAGCGTGTAGACGGTGGCGCTCGCCGCGATCGCGGCAAGCAGCATAGTCAGGAAGCGCGGGTTGTGGATGGCATCGATCAGGAAATCAAACACGCCGGCCTCTCAGAAGTCGAAATTGATCATTTTCTTCATCACCATGATGCCGATCGACATCCAGACGACGCAGGCGACCAGCATGAGCTGGCCGGTGGGATGGGTCCACAGCAAGGAGATGTAGCCGGGGGTGGAGAGGTAGACCAGAATCATCACGATCGGCGGCAGCGAGCCGATAATGCCGGCGGAAGCCTTGGCTTCCATCGACATCGCCTGGATCTTCTCGGCCATCTTCTTGCGGTCGCGCAGCACCTTCGAGAGGTTGCCGAGCGCTTCGGAGAGGTTGCCACCGGATTTCTGCTGGATCGCGACCACGATGCCGAAGAAATTCGCTTCCGGCACCGGCATCCGCTCATAGAGCCGCTGGCAGGCCTCGCCGAGCGGGATGCCGATCGCCTGCGTCTCGATGATGGACAGGAATTCGCTTCGGAGCGGCTCCGGCGCATCGGCGGCGACGACCTTGATCGATTCGAACAGCGGCAGGCCGGCCTTGATGCCGCGCACGATGACGTCGACGGCATCGGGAAGCGCGGCCAGGAATTTCTTCTCGCGACGCTTCTTCAGGAAGCTGAGGCCCCAGCGCGGCAGGCCGAAGCCGGCGGCGAAGGCGAGCCCGGCGGCGCCGAGCAAGCCGCCGCCCCCGAACCAGGCGCCCGCGAAGAATACCAGCGCGAGCACCGCGGACACGATGTAGAATCGCTGCTCGGTCCAATCGGCAAGCCCGGCCTGGGTCAGGCGGACGCTGAGCGGGACCTTGCTTTCCTTCTGCCGGCGGGCTTCCAGATCCTTCAGCGAACCTTCGACCTGCTCGCGGCGCGAGCGCTGGGTGCGGTCGTTCTGTCGCTTGGCGATCGGTTCCGGCTTGGCGAAGGTGGCGCGCCGGTTCTCGGCCTTCTTCTCGCCCGACAGCGAGGGATAGACGAAGACCCACGCCGCGCCACCGATCGCGGTGGCGGCGAGGAAGGCCAGAGCAAGCGCCTGCGTATTCATGGGCTAATCCTAGCTTGGCGGCGCGACTTCGGCGGCATCGAGCGCGGCGGCGAGCCGCTTTTCCTCGTTATAGTAGCGCGCGCGCTCCCAGAACCGCGGCCGGCCGATGCCGGTGGAACGATGCCGTCCGATGATCTTGCCGTTGGCGTCCTCGCCGATCAGGTCGTAGAGGAAGATGTCCTGGGTGATGATGGTGTCGCCTTCCATCCCCATTACCTCGGTGATGTGGGTGATGCGGCGCGAGCCGTCGCGCAGGCGCGCGGCCTGGACGATGACGTCGATCGAGGCGCAGATCATCTCGCGGATGGTGCGCGAAGGAAGCGAGAAACCGCCCATGGTGATCATGGATTCGCAGCGCGACAGCGCCTCGCGCGGATTGTTGGCGTGCAGCGTGCCCATCGAGCCGTCATGGCCGGTGTTCATGGCCTGCAACAGGTCGAACGCCTCGGGGCCGCGGACTTCGCCGACGATGATGCGTTCGGGGCGCATACGCAGGCAGTTGCGCACCAATTCGCGCATCGTGACCTGGCCTTCGCCTTCGATGTTCGGCGGGCGGGTTTCCAGCCGCACCACATGGGGCTGCTGCAATTGAAGCTCGGCGGCGTCTTCGCAGGTGATCACGCGTTCGTCGAGCTCGATATAGTTGGTCAGGCAGTTCAGAAGCGTGGTCTTGCCCGAGCCGGTGCCGCCGGAGATCAGCACGTTGCAGCGGACGCGGCCGATGATCTGCAGGATTTCCGCGCCCTCCGGCGAGATTGCGCCGAATTTGACCAACTGATCGAGCGTCAGCTTGTCCTTCTTGAATTTGCGGATGGTGAGCGCGGGGCCGTCAATCGCCAGCGG
>DATMNV010000172.1:0-19997 GCA_035568535.1 Bradyrhizobium sp. | reverse complement strand
ACGCGTTCACCTTGCTCTTCGAGCAAGGCGATCGCTAACCCACCCTACCGACTCCCAACGAGACGGGAGCCTCACAACACCCTGTTACTCTCCTTCACCTTCTCCGCATCCAGATACAGCTGTTCGCCCATCGCCTTGAACTTCTCGCTCATCTGCGCCATGCCATCTTCAATCACGCCGCTCATCGACATCCCGACGCCATTGGGATCGTTCAAGGTCGCCGCGTAGTCGCGCACGTCCTGCGTGATCTTCATCGAGCAGAACTTTGGGCCGCACATCGAGCAGAAATGCGCCACTTTATGAGCTTCCTTCGGCAGGGTCTCGTCGTGGAAGTTCTTCGCGGTGTCCGGATCGAGTCCGAGGTTGAACTGGTCCTCCCAGCGGAAGTCGAAGCGGGCGCGGGACAGCGCGTCGTCGCGAAGCTGCGCCGCCGGGTGGCCCTTGGCGAGATCGGAGGCATGCGCCGCGATCTTGTAGGTGATGACGCCCACCTTGACGTCGTTGCGGTCGGGGAGACCCAGATGCTCCTTCGGCGTGACGTAGCAGAGCATGGCGCAGCCGAACCAGCCGATCATGGCGGCACCGATGCCCGAGGTGATGTGGTCATAGCCCGGCGCGATGTCGGTCGTCAGCGGGCCCAACGTATAAAATGGCGCCTCGCCGCACTCCCTAAGCTGCTTGTCCATGTTGATCTTGATCTTGTGCATCGGCACATGACCGGGGCCCTCGATCATGACCTGGCAGCCCTTGTCCCACGCGATCTTGGTCAATTCGCCGAGCGTCTCCAGCTCGGCAAATTGTGCGCGGTCGTTGGCGTCCGCGATCGAGCCCGGACGCAGGCCGTCGCCGAGCGAGAACGAGACATCGTACTTCCGCATGAGATCGCAGATCTCGTCGAAATGCGTGTAGAGGAAGCTTTCCTTGTGATGCGCGAGGCACCACTTCGCCATGATCGAGCCGCCGCGAGAGACGATGCCGGTAACGCGGTTGGCGGTGAGGTGGATGTAGGGCAAGCGCACGCCGGCGTGGATGGTGAAGTAGTCGACGCCCTGTTCGCACTGCTCGATCAGCGTGTCCTTGTACAATTCCCAGGTCAGCTTGACCGGATCGCCATCGCATTTCTCCAGCGCCTGGTAGATCGGCACGGTGCCGATCGGCACCGGCGAGTTGCGCAAAATCCATTCGCGGGTGGTGTGGATGTTGCGGCCGGTGGAGAGGTCCATCACGGTGTCGGCGCCCCAGCGGATCGCCCACACCATCTTGTCGACCTCTTCCTCGACCGACGAGGTCACCGCCGAGTTGCCGATATTGGCGTTGATCTTGGTCAGGAAGTTGCGGCCGATGATCATCGGCTCCAGTTCGGCGTGGTTGATGTTGCTTGGGATGATCGCACGCCCGCGCGCGATCTCGCTGCGGACGAACTCCGGCGTGATGAAGGCGGGGACCTCCGCGCCAAAGCTCTCGCCGTCGGCAAGCGCGGCCTCCGCGCGCTCGAGCTTAAGCTTGCGGCCGAGATTCTCGCGCTCGGCGACATAGATCATCTCCTTGGTGATGATGCCGGCGCGCGCGAACTCGAGCTGCGTGATCTTGTGGCCGTCGAGGCCGCGCAGCGGCGTGTGATGCGCGGTGAAAGCCTTCGCGGCGTGCGACGCGCCGACATTGCCGTTGTCTTCCGGCTTGATGGTGCGGCCCTCATATTCCTCCACGCCGCCGCGCTCCTGGACCCACGCAAGGCGGTTGCGCGGCAGGCCGGCATTGACGTCGATGGTGACGGTCGGATCGGTGTAGGGACCGGAGGTGTCGTAAACGTTGAGGTTCGGCTCGCCCGCACCTTCGCTGAGCATGATCTCGCGCAGCGGCACCTTCAGGTCCGGCGCGGCGTCGGGGCTCGCAAAAATCTTGCGCGAGGAGGGCAGCGGCCCCGTGGTGACGGCGGGAAGGGTCGTATCCGGATTGGAGCGAATGTTCATGTTATCCTCCGTTCAAAGTTGTTTTCGTCATTGCGAGCGAAGCGAAGCAATCCATAGTTCCACAAGCGGAGGGATGGATTGCTTCGTCGCTTCGCTCCTCGCAATGACGGTGGTGAGAGTTGGTGGTCATGCCACCTCCGCGCTTGCGCCAAGCCATTGTCTAACCCGTGCATCGGGGTCGGCGTTCTGGGTGACGTCGGAAACCACCGCAATGGAATCGGCGCCGGCGGCGAAAATCTCGGCTGCGTGCGCGAACTTGATGCCGCCGATCGCGACAAGGGGAATGCTGCCGACCCGCTTCTTCCATTCGGTGATCTTCGGCACGCCCTGCGGCGCGAAGCGCATCGACTTCAGCGTGGTGAAGAAGATCGGGCCGAGCGCGACGTAGTCCGGCTTGGCGGCAAGCGCGGTCGCGAGCTCTTCATCGTCATGGGTGGAAATGCCGAGCGTCAGGCCGGCCTCGCGGATCGCCTTGAGATCGGCGTCAGCGAGGTCCTCCTGGCCGAGATGAAGATGCTGCGCCCCGGCCTTGATCGCCGCGCGCCAATAATCGTTCACGACCAACTTGGCGTTCGTGCCCTTGATGACTTCGAGCGCGTCGGTGACGATCTGCAGCGCATCGCCGTCGTTGAGGTCCTTGGCGCGCAGTTGAATCGTGCCGACGCCGAGCAGCGCGAGCCGCGCAACCCAGGCGACGCTGTCGACGACTGGATAGAAGCGGTCAGGATACGCGTAGCGATCAGGATACGCGTGGCGATCAGGATACGGCATGCCAGAACGGGGTCCCAACAACTGGAGTGGAGGGAGAGGCGAAATCGCGGGCTTCCATCAGCCCGGCTTCGTAAGCGGCGCGGCCGGCTTCGACGCCGAGGCGGAATGCGTTGGCCATGGCGACGGGATCGGCGGCTTTCGCGATCGCGGTGTTGAGCAGCACGGCGTCATAGCCGAGCTCGAGCGCTTCGGCCGCGTGCGACGGCGCGCCGATGCCGGCATCGACCACCAGCGTGATGTCGGGCAGGCGGTCGCGCAGCAGTTTTAGCGCATCGCGGTTGATGATGCCTTTTGCACTTCCTATGGGCGCCGCCCACGGCATCACCACCTTGCAGCCGGCGTCGACGAGGCGCGTGGCGACCGAAAGGTCCTCGGTGCAATAGGGGAACACCTCAAAGCCGTCCTTGATCAGGATGGTCGCGGCTTCGACCAGCCCAACTACGTCGGGCTGAAGCGTGTCGTTGTCGGCGATCACTTCCAGCTTGATCCAGGAGGTTGCGAACAATTCGCGCGCAAGCTTTGCCGTGGTCACCGCCTCGCGCACGCTGCGGCAGCCGGCCGTATTCGGCAGCACCGTGACATCGAGCTCGCGGATCAGATTCCAGAAGGCATCGCCGGTCTTGCCACCGGCGGATTCGCGCCGCAGCGACACCGTGACGATGCCCGCACCGGACGCGCGGATGGCGGCCTGCATGATCGCAGGCGAGGGATAGAGCGCGCTGCCGATCAGCAGGCGGGAGGAGAAGGATTTGCCGTAGAAATTCACCATGTCGTCAATTCCCGTTCCCGTCCCGACGAACGCCGGGACCTATACCGCGTGATCTCTCCTGTAGGCACGCGGGCAATCGCTTGTGCCCATAACGACGCCCTGTGGTTATGCGTCCCGGCTTTCGCCGGGACGACGGGTGGATAGATATGCGCAAAGGCGTCCATCTCACCCTCCCTGCCGCGGCGTGATGATCTCGATCTCGTCGCCGGCCTTAAGTCTCGTTTCCGCCCAGCGGCTTTTCGGCACCACGTCGAAATTCAGCGCGATCGCGAAATGCGTGCCCTCGTAATCCAGCTCGCCGAGCAGCGCGTCGACGCTGGCGGACGAAATCTCGCGGCTCTCGCCGTTGACGGTCACGCGCATCGCATCACCTCGTTGTCGATCACGCCGCGCGCGACAAACCCAAGCGTCAATTCCGCCAGCGCAGGCGCCAGCAGAAAACCGTGGCGATAGAGCCCGTTCACCGAAATCCTTTCCTGGTCGATCGATATCCGCGGCAGATTGTCGGGGAAGGCCGGGCGCAGCCCCGAACCGAACTCGACAATGCGCGCCTCGCCAAACGCCGGATGCACGGCATAGGCAGCACCCAGCAGCTCCAGCGCCGAGCGCACGCTGACGCCGGTATCCTCGCTTTCAATCGAGGTTGCGCCCAGCATGAAGCGGCCATCGCCGCGCGGAATCACATAAAGCGGGAAGCGCGGATGGATCAGCCGCACCGGACGCGCCAGCTCAACCTCGCTGGTCTCGACCACGATCATCTCGCCCTTGACGCCGCGCAGCTCGCCCTGCGCGCCGCGCGCGGCAAGTCCGCGGCAATCGATCACGATGCCGTTGAGATTATCCGCGTCCGCATCGCTGCCAAATTCGATTTTGCCGCCGGCCTTCGCGATCGCCGCATGCAGCTCCGGCAGCACACGGCGCGGCTCGACATGCCCTTCGTCGGGATAGAACAGCCCTTCGCGGAAGCGGCCTTCCAGCGCCGGCTCCAGCTCGCGCAGCGCCCGCGCATCGAGCCGCCGGCGATTGGTGGTGAGTTTCGCAAAGCGCTCGAAATCGGCGCGGTCGCGCGCATGCGCCACCACCAGTGATCCCTTGAACGGGGTTTGCGGAAAATGCTGGCGCCACAGATCGAGCGAGCGGATGCCGAGCCTGGAAATCACGGGCTCGGAGGTCTCCGCCTCGCACCAGGGCGCGAGCATGCCGCCGGCCCAATGGCTTGTGGATTCCGTCATCGAAGCGTCACTGCGCTCATGCACGGTGACGGCGTGGCCTCCTAGCGCGAACAGCAGCGCGTGCCAGGCACCGGCTATGCCTGCGCCGATGATGGAAACGGCGGATTCCCCGCTGCGAGCCTTGTTTTGGTACATCCCTGTCCCTTCGCCGGCATGACCCGGATCAGGTTCAAAGGGTCACCGCGGTCTCGGGCTTATTCCCCAAGCTTGCGGTATCTCAGCTCCTCCTCGGAGCTCCCCTCGGAACTCCACTAATGTAAGCCGATGATTTCGGCTGTCAACGCGCCTGAGCCGCCTTTGCGCCGGCGGGGATGATCGACAGCGGCGGTGGAACCTTGGTGCGCGCCGCCACTGCAGCCTTTTCGTGCAGCTTTCGCGGTGCATCACCGGAAAGCGGCGGTTGCGGGTTGCCGTCCGCCTCCGGCCGCTTGCCCCCGGCGAGCTCGAGCTTCAGACGCTTTGCAGCTTCGTAATATCCGGCCGCATAAAAATGCATGGTTCGCTCATGATCGCCGTCGGCGGCACGGTAGGCGCCGGCGAGGTATTTCACGCCGTAGGTGAGATTGGTGTCGGGATCGCGCAGGCCTTCGGCGTCGCCGGTGTAACCAAGCCCTTTCGCGGTCGCGAGCTTGATCTGCATCAGTCCGATGGTGCCGCCATGGCCGATGAGCTGCGGCTGGTATTTGCTCTCACGCTGGATCACGCGATGCACCAGCGCCTCCGGCACGTGATTGGCCCTGGCGTGGGCCGCCACCATGGCGTCGTAATCGCTCTTGCCGGCATCGGCATCGCGCGCAAAGGCGAGCGCTGCCAAGGCAGCGGCGCAAGCGATCGTCAGCCATTGCTTCATCGATTGAGACCCCGCCCCGGGGCGCGTTAACTTTTGCGCACTGCAATTATCGATCAACGTCGCGGATGTGGCCAAAATCGGGCTTTGCTCTCCGTAAGCTGCGGGATTTGTCCGAAATCATGCCTTTGCCGGCTCGACGCGTACGCGCGAGTCCGCGTCGACCCGGCGCGCGGATTTTGAATCATTAAAGTTTGAGACGACGCGCGCTGCGACAACACATCGCCCGTGCAAAAGACCAAGTGCGGGTCTATAGTCCCGCGTCCGGAATGCTGGTTTGCGACAACATTCCTGACTCATCAGCTGGTGTTCAAAGCGAGTGTTCGCTTCAGAACAACCAGCAAAAAAACAAACAACCCAAGCAAAACAAATTACGCAAAAGGGAGTGCGCCATGGCCCGAACCGGTCTGAACTATCTGCCCCGGCAAAATCCCTGTGCACAGTGCGGCAAACCGATCGCGATGCCCGAGTGGATCGAGTCCAGCGGTGGCCGCGCCTGTTATCTCTGGCACTGCTGGGCCTGCGACTATCGCTTCGAGGCGATCGCCTTCTTCGATGAGGCAACAGAGCCGCAACCGATCGCCGCCTGACTTCACGCCGCCGAGCGCTGAGCGTAACACAGACGCACAATCCATGTGGCTTGCGGTCGCGCAGCGACAACTTGCCGCCATGTGTCAGCACGATCGCATTTGCAATCGACCGGCCTAACCCGAAGCCCGCGGCCTCGTCCATGTTGCGCGCGCTGTCGCCCGCGGACGCGATTGGCCTCGTCCTCGATGCATTCGGAGCGCAGGCGAAGCCGCGCTTCGTCCTCGAGCGACGGCACGGACAGTTCGTCCAGCGACAATTCCGTAGCCGACCTGCTGCAGCAATTCCTGCAAGAGCTCGCAGAGCTCGCTCTCATCTGCAAACTCTTACAACGCGACGGGAACGAGCAGCACGACGGCCAGCAACGGCTCGTCGCTCTCAGCGCTGCTCATCGACTACCAGAGCTGATCGGTTCGCGACGCGCACGCTTCTCGCCCGGCGCAACCATGCTTCATCAAGCGAAGGATGGCTGTTCCGCTTTTCTGCTGCAGACGGTTCCGTGTTCCCGCTGCATCGCAAGTCTGAAATTGCTCACGGATACGGAACGGCGTGCCAGACAAGATGTTTTCTCCGCATCAGTTCCTGATCAGGAGGAAACCATCATGTTAGCCAAATATCTCGCCGCCGGCGTTGCAGGTTCGATGCTGCTTGCCAGCGCCGCCTTCGCGGCGGAAACCACCACCACTGACGCCGCCAGCAAGACGCAGGCCAGCGCCACCGACACGTCCTTCCAGGACGCGTGGCGTGCTTCGAAGCTCGTCGGTCTCAATGTCTACAACGACCAGAATGAGAACGTCGGCTCGATCAACGACCTCTTGATGGACAAGAGCGGAAACATCAAGGCGGCCGTGATCAGCGTCGGCGGCTTCCTCGGCATGGGCTCGCGCCTGGTCGCGTTACCCTATGAGAAAATCAAGTTCTCCAACGCGCCCGTGGCCTATACCGGCGTTTCCGGTGCACCCAACACCGCTGGCGCCAAGCCTCCGATGTCGTCAACCACGACTACCGGCTCGACCGCCAATCCGCCGGCCGGTGCAGCGACCGCGAAGGCGAACCCCTGGTATCCGGATCACGCTATGCTCAACGCGACCAAGGACGAGCTGACGAACATGCCGGAGTTCAATTACTCCGAGTAGGCTGAACCACAACACATCACATCGGACAAACGAAGCGCGCCCGGGAAGCCGGGCGCGTTTTTGTTTGGCGTTTCGCTTTCGGCGAGGGGGCTTGCTGCGTTGCATCCTTTCGGTGCCGGTGGGGCGATGTTAGGCTGAAGCCGGCAGGGGCATCCTGCTGCCTGCCGGCTTCACACCGAACGGGAGAACGTCATGAGTGAGAGCGTCTACAAGGTGATCGAGCTGATCGGTACCAGCAAGGAATCCTGGGAGAAGGCGGCCACGGCCGCGGTCGAGCAGGCGGCCAAGACGCTCCGCGATCTCCGCGTCGCCGAAGTCGTCCAACTCGACATGCAACTGGACTCCAAGGGCAAGGTCGAAGCCTATCGCGCCAAGCTCAACGTCTCATTCAAGTTCGAAGGCACTTGAGCTTCTCTTTTACCTCGCTCCGTTTGCGGGGAGAGGCATAGGCCGCCTTCGGCGGCCGTACTAAAGAACGCCGAAGCTTTGCTTCGGCTACGTCGCATCGCAGATGCGATCCGGGTGAGGGGGACTCTCCACGAGTCCAACTCTCATCGTATTCGCGGACACTCCCGCTCACCCCGACCCTCTCCCCGCAAGCGGGGAGAGGGAGGCACAGATCAGTTCGTCTTCACCAGCGGGCAGCCGCCCTTGTCGAGCGGACGGAACGCCTCGTCGCCCGGCACGGTGGCGATCAACTTGTAGAGGTCCCACTCGCCCTTCGACTCCTCGGGCTTCTTGACCTCGAACAGGTACATGTCGTGCACCATGCGGCCGTCGATGCGGATCTTTCCGCCGTGAGCAAAGAAGTCGTTGATCGGCGTGGCGCGCATCTGCGCCATCACCTTCGGCGCCTCGTCGGTGCCGATCGTCTCGATCGCCTTCAGATAATGCATGGTCGCCGAGTAGAGACCGGCCTGGATCATGGTCGGCATGTGGCCGACCTTCTCGTTGAAGCGCTTCGAGAAGGCGCGGGTCTCGTCATTCATGTCCCAGTAGAACGCGTCGGTGACGATCAGGCCTTGCGTTGCCTTGATGCCGAGCGAGTGCGTATCGGTGATCTCCTGCAACAGCGCGATCATCTTCTGGCCGCCCTGGGTGACGCCGAACTCGGCCGCCTGCTTCAGCGCGTTGGTGGTGTCGCCGCCGGCATTGGCGAGCGCCACGACCTTGGCCTTGGAAGCCTGCGCCTGCAGCAGGAAGGAGGAGAAGTCCGAAGAGTTCAGGGGATGGCGGACGTCGCCGAGCACCTTGCCGCCGCTCTCCTTCACGACATTGGCGGCGTCGCGCTCCAGCGCCATGCCGAAGGCGTAGTCGGCGGTGATGAAGAACCAGGTGTCCTCGCCGCGCTTGACCATCGCTCGGCCTGCGACATTGGAGAGCGCGTAGGTGTCGTAGGTCCAGTGCACCGTGTTCGGCGAGCAGGCGATGCCGGTGATGTCGGACGAGCCGCCGCCGGAATTGATGTTGATCCTGTTCTTCTCCTTGGTCAGCGCCGAGATCGGCAGCGCCACCGAAGAGGTCGGCACGTCGAAGATCGCATCGACCTTCTCGTTGTCATACCAGTTGCGCGCGATGTTGACGCCGACGTCGGGCTTGTTCTGGTGGTCGGCGGAGATCACCTCGACCGGCTTGCCCTTCACCTTGCCGCCGTAATCGGCCACTGCCATCTGCACCGCGGCGAGCGAGCCCCTGCCGGTGGCATCCGCATAGAGGCTCGACATGTCCGTGAGCACGCCGATCTTCACGACGTCGTCGGAAATTCCCTGCGCGCGGGCCGCGCCGCCGAGGGCGGTCAGCGCGACGCCGGCGGCGATCGCGGTCGCAAATGATTTCATGGTTTCTTCTCCCTGGCTTCTTGTTGAGGGCTTAATTTGACGCCGTGGTTCTAGCCGTATTCGGCGGGCCCGGCAAAGGGGCGGCGACTAGCGAAATGGGCTAAGCCATGCCCAAAAATGGGGCGGTATTTCTTCACCTCGCCCGCTTGCGGGGAGAGGCATAGGCCGCCTTCGGCGGCCGTACTAAAGAACGCCGAAGCTTTGCTTCGGCTACGTCGCATCGCAGATGCGATCCGGGTGAGGGGGACTCTCCACAAATTCGGCTCGCGGATAGAGCCCCTCACCCCAACCCTTTCCCCGCGAAAGAGCGGGAGAGGGGGAAAGAAGACTCACAGCTCCGGCAGCTTGGTGACGACGGCGGTAATCGCGCCTTGCGCTTCCGCGATCACGCGCAGCGTCTTGGCGTCATAGGCGATGTCGGAGAGGCGGATCGCGTTGATGTCGGCCTGTATCTTCACGCCATCGTCGTTCTTCTGCAGGTCGGCGACGACTTCCGCGATCTTCTTCTGCGCGTTGCTCGCGAACGGTTTCAGGTCGACCGTCATCTTCTGCAGCAGCGCGCGCTGCAGGTTGGGCACCACCGCGCGCGCCGCTGCTCCAAGCAGTCCGAAGGCCGCTTCCGATTCGACCGCAAGCTCGACATCGGTCAGCCGCAGGGTCTGCTGCGCCTGGTCGAGCACCGGCCGGCCCCAGATATGAATGGTGGCGTCGGCGCCGAAGCCGAAGAAGCTCTTCTTCTCCTTGGCGTGCACATCAAGCGAGATCAGAAGCCGCTCGCCGGCAGGCGCGATGGTCGCATGTTTCACCGTGACCTCGGCCGCGCCCGATCCATCCTCCGGATAAGTCTTTCCCGCGACCTGCGCCTCGATGATCGCGTTGAGATCGGTGAAGGGCAGGTCGATCGGCACCGCGATGCTGACGCCTCCGGGCGTCGGCGGCACGATAGTGATTTTCTCCGGGAACGGACAATCGGGCTTGGTTTCCGTCGCCGTGATGCGCGTGTCCGCTTCGATGCCGATGGTCACGGTCACGGCGGAACCATCTATCTTCGGCTGCGCCGCAAGCGCGCGCGTCGGCTTGAATTCGAGCCAGAGCGCGGGCAGCGACGCCGTCGGTCCTGTGCCCTGCAGTGGCATCGAGCGGCAGGCCTTGGCCCATTGCACGCGCGCGCTGCGCTCCAGCGTCGGATCGGTGCGGACGCGCTGGCCGACCGCGTTGAGCTGCTCGCCGACGGTCTTGTCGACCATCGGCTTGACCTCCGCCGGCACGTTGACCTTGGCGCCTGCGACCACGATGCTGCTATCGCCCATGTTGACCTGCGCCGAAAGATTCGGCTCGACCCGCCAGGCGGCGGCGAGTTTCGGGCGCGAGGTGATGATGACCAGCCCCTTGATCTCGGCGCTGGCATTGAACGCCTTGATGTTGATGCTGCCGATCTGTTTGGCCGCGTTGGCCCCGAGCAGGCCGCCGATTGCGTCTCCCACCGCGCCGGTCGCCTTCGACGACAGCGAGCCCGTGACGTTGAGCTTGCCGGTCAGCGGCGTCGACAGCGACAGCACGTCCTGCGCGCCGGTTGCCGAGATCGGCCCGCGCGAGGCGGTCCAGCCGATATCGGCGTTCTGCAACACCTGCGAGACCGGATTGTCGGCCTTCCCGGCAAAATTCCGCGGCGCCGCGCGGTCGGCCGCGTCGCGAAGCGCCGACAGCACGATCGAGACGGGAGCCATGACGTAGGAGGCGCGCGAGGCCGGCGGCAGCGGCGGCAATTCGGTCTGCGCGGCCTTCGGCACGGTGCCACGCGGCGACAACCAGTCCAGGGCTATCAGGCTCATGAAAAACGAGACCGCGACAACGGCGATCGCGACCAGGGCCATTCTGACCCTTGTCGTCTGGAGCCTTAGCGTCTGGAGCCCTAACGTCTTGAGCTCCAACATCTTGAGCCCGAACGTTTTAAGGCTTGGCGGCAGATCCATCGTCCCCCCGACTTGATTCAGCGGGATTCTATAGGCCGCGGCCGGGCCGCGCTAGGTATCGGGGGAACCTATACAAAAAGGCCCCGGCAATGCCGGGGCCTTTTCGAGGCTTGCGAAAAGTTGATGTCAGCGGACCGAGGTGGACAGGTCGGCGCGGCGCTCGGTCATCGGCAGCACGATCACCTTGGTGCCGACGTTGACGCGGGCATAGAGATCGCTGACGTCTTCATTGGTCAGTCGGATGCAGCCCGAGGAGACATGCGTGCCGATCGTCTCCGGCGCGTTGGTGCCGTGGATGCGATAGACGGTGCCGCCCAGATACATGGCGCGCGCGCCGAGCGGGTTACCGGGGCCACCGGCCATGTGGCGCGGCAGATAGGGCTGGCGGGCGATCATCTCCGGCGGAGGCGTCCAATCCGGCCACTCGGCCTTCTTGGTCACCGACTGGGTGCCCGACCAGGTGAAGCCATCGCGGCCGACGCCGATGCCGTAACGCATCGCCTGGCCGCCTCCGAGCACGTAATAGAGATAGGTGTTGGGGGTATCGATGATGACGGTGCCGGGCGCTTCGCGGCCGGTGTAGCTCACGACCTGACGGCGCAGGCGGGCAGGCAATTCGAAGGTGGTGCTCTGATCCGGCGCGGGCGCAGCTTCGACTGCCGGCGGCGGGGCATATTGCTCGGCCGGAGGCAGCAGGAAGAACGGGAAGAGAGGAGTTTGCGGAGCAGCGCTGGCGGCGCCCGAGAAAGCGATCGCACCAACTGCGAAGGCGCCGACGGCAGCGGCGCGACAGGAATTGCGCATGAATGCGTTGAGATTGAGCATCTGATCGTCCCCTGTTTCGCCCTGACCGGCTTGTTGCCAGTTCAGTGTTTCGTTGACCCATTTCAGTACAGACCAAAGGTTTCGGGACGTTTGCTTCTCACCTCCAAAACGGTTTCGTCGCGTTAGGGAATTGTTTCATGACGGTTTCGCGACTCTAAGCGGCCAAATCCCCCAAAAAGATTCTGCAACAGTTTCATGATGTCACACGCCTGATATATCTCTGACCGATTTTCTGGCCACTGAGAATCAACGCAATCTTCAGGGCCACTTATGCGGATTTTGATCGCTACAGACGCCTGGCGGCCGCAGGTTAACGGCGTGGTCCGCACGCTGACCTCGCTGGCGCGAGCCGCCGCAACGCTCGGCGCCGAGATCGAATTTCTGACGCCGGACGGCTTTCCGTCGGCGCCGCTGCCGACCTATCCGGGTCTGCGGGTCGCGCTACCGAATCGCGCCGAGATCGCGCGACGGATCGAGGCGGCCGAGCCCGAGGCGATCCATATCGCGACTGAAGGTCCGATCGGCTGGTGGACGCGCGCCTATTGCCTGCGCCACAAGCTGCCGTTCACGACCTCCTACACCACGCGCTTTCCGGAATATGTCTCGGTACGAACCGGCATTCCCCTGTCGTGGGGCTATGCGGTGGTGCGGCGCTTTCACAACGCAGGTGAGACCACCATGGTCGCCACCAACTCGCTGCGCGAAGAACTGGCGGGCAGGGGCTTCACCAAGCTCGGTGCCTGGACGCGCGGCGTCGACACCAATTTGTTCAATCCCGATGAGCCGGCGGAGCTCGAATTCCCGCGGCCGATCTTTGCCGTCGTCGGCCGCGTCGCGGTCGAAAAGAATCTCGAAGCGTTCCTCGCGCTCGACTTGCCCGGCACCAAGGTGGTGATTGGCGACGGCCCACAGAGGGCCGAGCTCGAGCGCCGCTTCCCCGATGCAAAATTTTTGGGCGAGAAAACCGGCAAGGACCTGACCTCGCATATCGCTGCCGCCGACGTGTTCGTATTCCCGAGTCTCACGGACACCTTTGGCGTGGTGCAGCTCGAGGCCCTGGCCTGCGGCACGCCGGTCGCGGCTTTCCCGGTGACGGGTCCGCTCGATGTCATCGCCGATCATCCGGTCGGGGCGCTGGACAAGGATTTGCGCGCCGCCTGCCTGCGCGCGCTGACCATGTCACGCGAGACCTGCCGGGCGTTTGCGCTGGAGCGCTCCTGGGAGAAATGCGCCAGGCAATTCATCGGCAATCTCGCGACGTTCCAGCCCAGTCGAGTTCCGCGGCCGGCGCCCGTTCTGGCTGGGTCCAGCCCGGTGCGCAGCTAAGAAAATCCATATAACAACAGGTGAGAACTACCCTATGGCAGAGATCATGAAGCTTGACGGTGCAAGGCAGTTGGATTTCGACCGCGAGTCGGTCGAGCAGGCCTATGACCGCTGGGCGCCGGTGTACGACCTTGTGTTCGGCGGCGTGTTTTCCAAGGGCCGCGACGCGGCGATCCAGGCCACCAACAAGATCGGCGGCCGCGTGCTGGAAGTTGGCGTCGGCACCGGCATTTCGCTGCCGCTTTATTCGCCCAACGTCCGCATCTTCGGCACCGACATCTCGGAAGCCATGCTGAATAAGGCCAAGCAGCGCGTCGCGGAAGGGCGGCTGAAAAACATCGAGGGGCTGTCGGTGATGGACGCCGAGAAGCTCGAATTCCCCGACAATTCCTTTGACGTCGTGATGGCGCAATATGTCGTCACTGCGGTGCCGAATCCGGAAGCAGCCCTCGACGAATTCGCGCGCGTGGTGCGCCCGGGCGGCGAGCTGATCATCCTCACCCGCGTCAGTGCGGATGCCGGCATGCGCCGTTTCATCGAGCAGAAGCTGCAGCCCGTCGTGACGCGGCTTGGCTTCCGCACGGCCGAGTTTTCCTGGTCGCGCTACACCAAGTGGCTCGCCAGTGCGAAAGGCATGGAGCTCGTCGAGCGCCGCCTGATCCCGCCGCTCGGCCACTTCTCGCTGGTCCGTTTCCGCAAAATTGAAGTCGCCGCCGCCGCTTAACGCGATCGGCCGAACGTCGCCAATGACGAATATGACAGTGGCATGACATTATCATGATGTCATACGCCGGTAATGTTCGTCGTGTAAAAAACATCACGACTCACCTCCTTGGGGTTCGCAATGATCCAGAATTTCCTCGAACAGCTCCGTGTCCAGCGTTGGGACGACCACCGCTTCTATCATCACAGCCGGATCAACCAGAGCCTGCATTTCGTCAGCGCGATCAGCTTCATGGTCGGCTACGTCATGATGTTCTTCGATCCGATGATGTCGGCGCTGATCGGCTGGCTGGTGTCGATGACCTCGCGCCAAGCCGGGCACTTTTTCTTTGAGCCCCGCGGCTACGACCACATCAACCAGACCACCCACGAGCACAAGGAAGAGATCAAGGTCGGCTACAATCTGCGCCGCAAGGTGGTGCTGATGACGATCTGGGCGGCCTCGCCGCTGGTTCTCTACGTCGATCCGACTTTGTTCGGCCTGTTCACGCCCTGGGCCACGCCGGCCGACTTCGTGCGTCAGGTCGCCAAGATCTGGCTGGTGGTGGGCCTCGGCGGTCTCCTGTTCCGCACCGTGCACCTGTTCTTCATCTACAATGTCGAGACGGGCCTCGTCTGGATGACCAAGATCATCACCGATCCCTTCAACGACTTCATGCTCTATCGCCATGCGCCGCTCGCGCTGCTGCGTGGCGAGCTGATCGATCCCGGCCTCGACATCCTCGAGCACCAGGCGATGGAAGAAGCGCACGCCTGAGCGTTGGATCGGAACGTCTGACTTTCACGATGGCCGGGCTCGTCCCGGCCATCTACGTTTCAGGGCTGTGATGAGATTGGCAGAAGCGGCGACGCGTGCGCAGTCCGTAGGGTGGGCAAAGCCAACGGGTCGGCGCGTAGCGCCGCCCGATGACAGGCTCCGTGTGCCCACCGAGGATCGTTATGGCGTGGATGGTGGGCACGGCGCCAAAGCGCCTTTGCCCATCCGACGCTCTTTTTCGCGCCCCTCTCCCGGCGAGAGGGGCGCGGAAGCAAAGCGGTCGTGCGGAGGCTCAGCGCTTGAACGCGCTGCCGAGCATCTCTTTCAGGATCTTGCGGCGGATGTTCTTGTTGGTCAGCGCGCCGTCATGCCACCACCAGCCGTCCTGCCGCATCTTGGTCGCCGCCGCGACGAAGCGGCCCGCGACCTCGGTGAAGTCGGTGTCGGTGTAGTTCAGGCTGAAGATCAGCCGGCCCGTGCCGACCCAGCTCAGCGCGAGACCTTCGGCGCGCAGGTAGTATTGCAGCATCCAGTTATAGCGGGACGGGGTGGTGTAGGAGACCGTCCAGATCGACGACAGGTTGGAAAAGCGCACCGGGAGAGCGGCCTTTTCCATCATGTCGTTGAGCTGTTTGGCGCGGCCGTTCCAGATGTCATCGATGCCGTTGTAGACCGAGCGGAAGTTCGGGCTGGAGAGCCGGCTCAGGAACTCGTCCATCGACGTCATGACGTAGGGATGCGAGTTGAAGGTGCCGCGCGCGAAGCAGACATCGGCGGGGCGCTCGTCGCGGAAGCGGCGCATCAGCTCTCGCTTGCCGCAGACGGCGCCGATCGGCAGGCCGCCGGCAAGGCTCTTGCCGTAGGTCACCATGTCCGCGCGCACGCCGAAATATTCCTGGGCGCCGCCGGGCGCGAGGCGGAAGCCGACGAACACCTCGTCGAAGATCAGCACGATGCCGCGTTCCGTGCAAACTTCACGCAGCTTCTTCAGCCATTCGGTGTAGGCGGCGCGATCGAAATTCGCAGCCCGCGAGGAATCGACCAGCGAGGAATCGCCGGGCGCGTTGGAATTGGGATGCAGCGCCTGCAGCGGATTGACCAGCACGCAGGCGATGTCGCGGCGGGTCTTGAGCACATGCAGCGTTTTCTCGCTCATTTCCGCCAAGGTATAGGTCTCGTGCGGCGAGACGGGATTGCCGACGCCCGGCTGCACCTCGCCCCACCAGCCATGATAGCTGCCGGCGAAGCGGACCAGATGCGTGCGCTTGGTGTGGTAGCGCGCGAGCCGCACCGCCTGCATCACCGCCTCGGTGCCGGACATGTGGAAGGAGACTTCGTCGAGCCCGGAAATGTCGCAGAGCCGGCGCACATTCTCGGCCACGACCGGATGGTAGGCGCCAAGCACGGGCCCGAGGCCATGCGCGCGCTTCTCGCCGATCTCGATGCACTCTTTATAGAAGTCGTTGCCGAAGATGTTGACGCCGTAGGAGCCGGTGAGATCATAGAAGACGTTGCCGTCGAGATCGGTCACCGTCACGCCCGACGAGGCCTGCAGGAACGAGCCGGCGCCGAGATTTTCGCGCACCAGTCGGCTGTACTGGAACGGCACCCGGTAGGCCTGGGTGAATTGCAGATCGGAGATCTGGGTCGCGGCCTCGGCGGTTGCCTTCTTGCTCTGGGCAAAGCGCTGCTGGTAAAGCGCGGCGAGGCGGAAGAAGCCGTCCTGCCGCTGGGTCGCCACGTCCTTGGGCGCGCCGTCGGAGCGGAAGAACTCGTCGATGTCGAACTCGTAGAACGGGATCAGCCGTGCGATACGGCGCGACATCTTGGAATGTCCGGCCAGCGAGCGGTGCTTCGCCCGCGACAGCTCGATGCGGGCCTTGACCCTGGGGGCGACGACCGCGGTTGCGGCGACGGCCCCGGCGGCCAGCGAGAGAATCGGTATCGTCGAATCCATGACCAAAGCGCTAACCAGTCCTGCTGACAGATTCATGACAGTCAAAAGCCTTATCGCTTCGTTAACCCAACAGGAAGACCTCAACTTCCTCCTGACCAACCGCGTCCCGCGCGCGGCGCTGACCCGCTTCATGGGCTGGTTTTCCAAGATCGAGAACCCGATGGTGCGGGATTTCTCGATCGGCTGCTGGAAGCTGTTCTCCGACCTGGACCTGTCGGAAGCCAAAAAGACCCGTTTCAAAAGTCTTCACGATTGCTTCACCCGCGAGCTCAAGCCGGGCTTGCGGCCGGCTGACCCCGACCCGAAGATCGTGGCGAGCCCGTCCGACGGCATCATCGGCGCCTATGGCACCATCAGGGAGGGCGAACTCTACCAGATCAAGGGCGCGCCCTATTCGCTCGCCGACCTCGTCGGCGATGGCGCATTGGTAGAGACGCACCGCAACGGCAAGTTCCTGACGTTGCGGCTGACATCGAGCATGTATCACCGCTTTCATGCGCCCCATGATGCGCATATCGAGCGCGTCACCCTGATCCATGGCGACACCTGGAACGTCAATCCGATCGCGCTGAAGCGAATCGAAAAACTGTTTTGCAAGAACGAGCGCGCGGTGATCCGCACGCGATTGAAAAACGGTGACGCGCTGACGCTGGTACCGGTCGCGGCCATCCTGGTTGCGAGCATCAAGCTGCATTTCCTCGATCTCGTGCTCAATTCGCAGACGCAAGGCGCCCTTCAGTTCCCTTGCGACGTGAGTGTGAACAAGGGCGACGAGCTCGGTTGGTTCGAGCACGGCTCGACCATCATTGTGCTCGCCCCGGAGCATTACGAGTTTTGCGATAATGTCTCGGAGTGGGGACGAATTCGCGCGGGCGAATCTTTGTTGCGGAATCCGCGTCCGTGATTTCGATTTTATCGTGACATTTCGCGCGTCACGACGTTATAAAATAGGGATTCGAAATTTTTTGAATGCGCGGATGAAACGAAATGGCGAGAGTGCTCGTGATGGCGGCGGGTGGCATTGTGATGCAGCGGGAGCAACCGCCGCTGATCGCCGTCGTGCGCCTGCGCAAGCGCGATGAATGGGTGCTGCCAAAGGGCAAGCTCGACGACGGCGAGACACCGCGCGCAGCCGCGCGGCGCGAAGTGCTGGAAGAAACCGGGCACAATGTTACCGTGCATGAATTTCTGGGCACGCTGGTCTATGAATCCGGCGGCCGCTCCAAGGTCGTGCATTACTGGCGCATGGAAGCGGGCGGCACGCAGACCCGCGAACTGATGAATGACATCCGCGCTGTCGATTGGCTGCCGCTCGATGCCGCGATCGAACGGCTCTCGCGCGCCTATGAACGCACCTTTCTGGAGAACGTCGGGCCGCTCGCAGTGAACGTGATGTTGCGTCGGCTGAAGGCGAAGGCGCAAGTGCAGGTCAAGGCGCCGCCGGCGGTCAAGGCGCCGCCGGCGAAGAAGCGCCGCGTCAAGCCGCCGGTGGTCACGCCGGAGCTGCCGCTCGCGGTCGAGCCGGTGCTCGAGATTTCGATACCGGCGGATTTGGTGCCGGAGCCGATCGCAAGCGAAGCGGTCATGGTCGAGACGCCGGTGGAAGCTGCCGAGGCCGAGGCATCGCCGCCCTTGATTGAGGAAGAGTTCATTCCGCAGCCGGATACCGCGGAAGGCGAGGAGCCGGCACAGGAGGCTTCGGCCAGTGCAGCGCTGGAAGAGGGCGACGACCCGTCCGATCCCAGTGGGCGCGAGCGCCAGAGTCTCGCGCAAAAAGTCCGCAACTGGCTCGGCCGCGCCGCCTGATTGCGGCGGCAAGGTTCCGTTCAAATCCTTTTGACGTACCTCACGCGGTTCATCCGTCTTGCGGCGGCTTGCGACACTTTGTCTTTGCCGCGTTTTCGCTGGGAACAACTGGTGAAGGCGAAAATCATGATGGAAAACAACGTGTCGCTTGCCGGCCTGCTTGAGCCTTGGAAGAGCGGCGTGCGCTGATCCTTCACCATCAAGGGCGGCGCCAGTCGGCGTCACTCATAGTATATTCAGGGCGAGCGAACCTGGCCGACAGTTTCCTGCAAGAGAATGCCAAATAGTTTGGATATTGCTCGGCGTGGTACTGAGCCATTTGCGCGCTTTCACAAAAGGCGGGAGGCAGTAATGACGATGAGGCCTGACCCTACGTTCCATGCATCGCCGAAGCTCGCAATGGAGGCTCCTCCCGAAAGCTTCGCCTACACTTTGCTGCTCAGCCCGGACTTCTCAAAACCCGACGCACTCGCAGTTGTCGACGCAAAGCCGGGCTCGCCGACGTACGGTCAGGTCGTTCACACCGTAACGATGCCAAACAAGGGTGACGAATTCCACCATTTCGGCTGGAACGCCTGCTCATCGGCATTGTGGCCGCTTGCAGGACACTCGTTCCTCGAGCGCCGTTATCTCATCATCCCCGGCATCAGATCGTCGCGCATTTACATCGTCGATACGAAGCCCGATCCCACGAGAGCGAAGATTCACAAGATCATCGAGCCGGAAGAAATCTTTGGGAAGACCGGTTACTCGCGACCTCACACCGTGCACTGCGGACCGGAAGGCATTTACGTCTCTACGCTCGGCGGTGGCGGCAAGGATGGCACGGAGGGACCACCCGGCGTGTTCATCATGGATTGCGAGACTTTCGAAGTGCTCGGCCGCTGGGAGATCGATCGCGGGCCGCAGACGCTGCACTATGACTTCTGGTGGAATCTGCCCCGCGACTACATGGTCACAAGCGAATGGGCGCTGCCGCCTCAATTCGAGAACGGTATCGTGCCGGAGGATCTGCTGGCGAACAAATATGGTCATCGGGTTCACTTCTGGGATTTGCGGGCCCGCCGAAACGTGCAGACGATCGATCTCGGCGCCAACCATCAAATGGCACTTGAAGTGCGCCCCGCCCATGATCCTGTTCGCGAGCACGGCTTTTTGGGCGTCGTCGTCGACACCACAAACCTCGAAGGCTCGATCTGGACCTGGTGGCGCGAAGGCGGCAAGTTTCACATCGAGAAGACCGCGACGATTCCACCCGAGCCTGCATCGAAGGAGCAACTGCCGCCACTGCTGCAGGGCTTTGGCGCAGTCCCGCCTTTGGTCACCGACATCGACCTCTCGATGGATGACAGGTTTCTCTATGTTTCCTGCTGGGGCACCGGTGAAATGCGACAATACGACGTCAGCGATCCGAGGAAGCCGCGGCTTGCCGGTTCGGTCCGTATCGGCGGCATCGCGCGGCGCACGCCTCATCCGAAC
>DATMNV010000171.1:0-14904 GCA_035568535.1 Bradyrhizobium sp. | reverse complement strand
CAGCGAAATCGGCGGATCCGGCCGGAATTGGGACGCGGTCGTCATGGCGAACGGCTTCAGCCTCGACCAGGTCGAGCCCGCGGTGATAGGCGTCGGCACATATACGCCCGGCGTCGTCCTCGGCCGGTAATCATCGGCCGCGTCGTGGCCGTCGTTTGCGCGCGCCTCCAACACCTTGGCCGCAACCGCCTCGCCGAGCTTGATACCATCCGCTTTCGCTGTCCCATTATCGGGGATCGACGCGAGATAGGTCGCGAGGGTGACTTTCATTTCGCCCGCGGTCTTTTCACCAATTGCCGACAGCACTACGGCGGCAGCCGTCGCCGCAGCGGCTTCCTTGGACGTGGGCGGGTCAGCGGGCAGCTGCACCAGATACGGTTGGTAGCGCCGCTCAATCGAATTGACCGCGTCGAACATCGCGGCGTGGACCATTCCCATCGTTCGCTGAGCTGCATAGACCTGCTGTGGCCCGCTGACAGGCCCTGGTGGCATGACGACAGCGACGGCTTTCTCGTCCCAGTCCGTGATGACATTTGCGCTTGCCGACATAGGAACGCCAATGGCAAGCCAAGCTCCGATTATGGTGGCCGAAGCCGAATGGCTGATAGGCATATGTCCCTCCTTGAGCCTGCTGCAGATGTAACCGAAATCAAGCCCAGACTGCTGCGAGCGAGGGGCGAGCGCATCATCCGCTGACAAGACAGATGAAATTGGCTCGCTTGATCGAGTAAGTCGCCATCTGCTCCCGCAAGAGACCGGACGAGCTTGCACGTAGGATTCAACACTAACGCAATTCAGTTGATCGGGAATGTGAATAGGCTCACACCGCGACGTCTGGCTCTGACACCCTGGAGACATGCCAGCGCCCATGCGCGGGGGCATTTTGTCGGATGTGCGCTATTGGCACAAAGCGTCATTTCGATGCACCCCGCTATCCAAGCGCGGGGCCGAGCGGCGAGCAAGCCGACGGAAAGACCAACGACGGCGAAACCGACATACAGCGAGCGCCAGCCGAAAGCACCCGCCGCGCTTGCGGCAATCATGGGAAATGTCAGCGTGCCGATGCTGACGCCCGTGGTCGCCAGCCTCGGCGCAAAGCCGCGGCGCTTGTAGAACCAGCGCTGGATCGGCCCGATCACGAAAGCCATCACCTGGCTGAAGGAAAAGATGAAGGCGGCCTGCCCTCGGCCGATCCCAAGATCGGCTTCAAAGAGGTGAAACAGCACCGGCGTCGAATAGGTGATGCCGGACGATAGCATCAGCAGAACGAAAGCCGGCCCAGACAATGATCCATCCATGGAAGAGGCTGGACCGGGGTATTTCCAACGCAACGGACTTTGCTCGTTCACCCATCATCAACTCCCGGCGAGAAATGCGCGTTGGCCTGGAATGCTGGGGAACCGCCGCCGCGCCGTCTTGGCCTGGCCGTCCTGCGAACGGATCGGGCTCGACTTTTGAAGCCTTTCCCGGGCGCAGCTTTTGGTGCTAACTGCGCCGCCTAAAGGCCGGCGGTGACGGACAAGAATGATCGGGGGGATGTGAGTGGCGTCGGTTGAATTGCGCGGCCTGACCAAGCGATTTGGATCGCTTGCCGTGGTAGATGACGTCTCGCTGCGGATCGACCACGGCCAGCTCGTCTGCCTGCTCGGCCCGTCCGGCTGCGGCAAGACCACGACCTTGCGACTGATCGCGGGCTTCCTCGAGCCGACCCTGGGCGAAATCCATGTCGGCGAGCGCGTGGTGTCGTCGCCGGCGAAAACCGTGCCGCCCGAAAACCGGAAGATGTCGATGATCTTCCAGAGCTACGCGCTGTGGCCGCACATGACGGTCGCGGACAACATCACCTATGGTCTGCGTCTGCGCAAGCTCGGCCGCGAGGCGATCGGCAAGAAGCTCGCCGCGATCCTGGCCACCACCAAGCTCGAGCCCTTAGCGCAGCGTTATCCCGGCGAGCTTTCGGGCGGCCAGCAGCAGCGCGTCGCACTGGCGCGCGCGCTGATCGTCGAACCCGAGACGCTGTTGCTCGACGAGCCGCTCTCCAATCTCGACGCGAACTTGCGCGAGGAGATGCGCTTCGAGATCCGCCGACTGCATGACCAGTATCGCTATACTACGGTCTATGTGACCCACGACCAGTCGGAGGCGATGACCACCGCCGACCTGATCGCTGTGATGAATGCCGGGAAGATCGACCAGCTCGGCACGCCGGAAGACATCTACGACCGGCCGCAATCGGAATTCGTGGCGCGATTCATCGGCGCCAGCAATGTCATCAAGGGCACCGCGCGCGACGAAAGCCATATCTCGTTTGCGGACACGACCCTGCAGGTGGTCGGTGCAAAGCTGACGGCCGGGCAAAGCGCGCCGGTGGCGATCCGTCAGCATGACATTCAGCTCTCGACGCAGGCGCCGCAGAGCCAGCAGAACGCACTTAAGGCGCGCGTGACGCGCCAGGTGTTTCTGGGCGCGAGCCGCGACTATCTGGTCGAGATGGCCGACGGTACGGCGCTGCGCATCGTGACGGCACCGAACAATATTGTCGCGGTAGGCAGCGAGGTCTGGCTCACGCTGCCACCGGATCGCTGCCGGGCGCTGAGCCGATAGGAATAAGGGAGCGCAATGAAGAAGCATTCTCGGCGCGATGTTCTGAAGGGCACGGGCACGCTCGCGCTCGGCACGGTGTTCGCCGCCTCTGCCCGATCAGCCGCGCCGCCGGCGGAAGCGATCACGCCGCAGCTGATCGAGGCCGCAAAGAAGGAAGGCACGGTCGTGCTCTATTCGTCGATGGACCTGCCGGTCGGGGAAAAGCTCGGCAAGGCCTTCGAGGCCGCCTATCCCGGGATTGCGATCCAGATCGAGCGCTCCGGCTCGGAGCGGCTGTTCCAGCGCATCGCGCAGGAGTTTTCTTCCAACATCCACGCCGCCGACGTGATCAACTCGTCGGATGCCGCGCATTTCATTCCCTGGAAGAAGAGCGGCTGGCTGATGCCGTTCGTCTCCGAGGACATCGCCAAATACTTCCCTGAACAATATCGCGACGCCGACGGACTGTTCGCGACCTCACGGATCTGGCTGTCGTCGATCGCTGTAAACACCAACCTGGTGAAGGGCGACGACGCACCGAAGAGCTACGCCGACCTGCTCGATCCGAAATGGGCGGGCAAGATGGTGAAGGGCCATCCCGCCTATTCCGGCACCATCATGACCGCGACGTTCCAGCTCGTGCGCGAGCTCGGCTGGGAATATTACGAAAAGCTGTCGAAGCAGCGCGTGATGCAGGTGCAGTCCTCGACCGATCCGCCAAAAAAGCTGTCGCTCGGCGAGCGCGCGGTCATGGCCGACGGCAATGAATATGGCGTGGTGCTGCTGAAGGAAGCGGGACAACCGGTCGAGCCGATCTATCCGGCCGAGGGCACGCCGACGATCTCAGGGCCGACCGGCATCTTCGCCAGCGCGCCGCATCCGAACGCCGCAAAGCTGTTCCAGGCCTGGCTGCACACGCGCGAGACCCAGCAGTTCTTCATGGACTTCACCGCGCAATATTCCGTTCATCCGCAGGTCACCTCGAAGCCGGGACGGCGAAAACTCTCCGACATCAAGCTGATGAAGGAGGACCCGGCCGGCGTCGAGGCGCAAAGCGAAGAGATCAAGACGCGCTATGCGAAGCTGTTTCGGGTGTGAATGACATGGCGCGCGTGACGATGCCTCCCCTCATCCTGAGGAGCGCGCTCTCGCGCGCGTCTCGAAGGATAAGGCCCCTGCTTCGGCCTCATGGTTCGAGACGGCGCTCCGCGCCTCCTCACCATGAGGAGATAGAAATGACTCGCGGATAATCATGACCATCGTCAGCGAAACGCAAAGCCCCACCTCCCGCATCGACTTTACCAAGCCGGTGCTGTGGCTGTTTGCGATCATACTGATCGCGCTGATCCTGCTGCCGTTGTCGTGGCTCGCGGTCTACAGCTTCACCGACAAGACGCGGCACTTCACGCTGCAGAACTTCGTCACGCTGTTCTCCGATCCCGACTTCCTCGATCCCCTGCTCACGACCGCGATCATCGCCTTCTCGTCGGCCGCGATCTGCTGTGTCGTGGCCGCACCGATCAGCTGGCTGGTGTCGCGCACCGACATGCCGGGACGGCAAACTATCCGCGCGCTGGTGACGGCGTCGTTCGTGACGCCGCCGTTCCTGGGTGCGGTGGCATGGGAGCTGCTTGCGGCCCCAAACAGCGGCCTGCTCAACCAGCTCTATCGCTTCCTCACGGCTGCGGAATCCGACAGCTATCTCTTCAACATCTATTCGATGGGCGGGATCATCTTCGTGATCTCCTGCTACACCTTTCCTTTCGTGTTCGTGCTGGTGGCGAATGCACTCGACACCATGCCGGGCGAGCTGGAAGATGCGTCCGCGATCCTCGGCGGGAAAGCCTGGACCACGGCGCGGCGCGTGACCATTCCGCTGGCGATGCCGGCCCTCGTCGCGGGCGCGCTGATCGCCTTCCTGCAGGCGATGACGCTGTTCGGCTCGCCCGCAATTCTCGCGCTGCCGGCCGGCTTCCACACCATGACCACGAAGATCTGGAGCCTGTTCCAGTATCCGCCCAAGCTCGAGCTTGCGGCTGCCGCCGCGGTGCCGCTCCTGCTGCTCACCATCCTGCTGCTGCAGGCGCAAAAGTTTATTCTCGGGCGCCGCGGCTATTCGGTGGTCGGCGGCAAGTATGGCGCGCCGCGCCGCGTGGAGATGAAAGGCTGGCGCTGGGTGGCGTTCGCCTTCTGCATGCTGGTACTGATGGCCCCGGTGTTCCTGCCCTATTTCGCGCTGCTCAACGCCGCGTTCTCTCCGAACGCGACGACGCTGGCGACGTCGTCGACGCTGACCCTGCACAACATTGTCTTCGTCTTCACCGAACTTTCGTCGACAGCGCTGGTGCTGAAGAACACGGTGATCCTGGGGACGGCGACCGCGAGCATCGGCACAGTGATCGCGCTCGTCATCGCCTATGTCACGACGCGGAAGGCGATTCCCGGCTCACGCGTGCTCGGCTTCCTCGCCACCGCGCCGGTCGCGGTGCCCGGCATCGTGCTCGGCGTCGGGCTGTTCCTGAGCTACACGCGGCCGCCGCTGGTGCTCTACGGCACGCTGTGGATCCTGCTGCTCGCCTTCCTCACCATCAACCTGCCCTCGGCCTATCAGCAATTGCAGGCGGCGTTCGCGACCATCCATCCGGAGCTCGAGGATGCGAGCCGCATCCTCGGCGCCACGCGGCTGCAATCGCTGATCCGCATCACCGCGCCGCTGCTCCGCACCGGCGTGATCGCGACCTGGTGCTTCATCTTCATCGGGGTGATGCGCGAGCTCTCCGCCGCGATCGTGCTGTTCACGTCGCAGACCAAGGTGCTTTCGGTCCTGATCTACGACCTCAATGAAAGCGGCGACCTCGCCGCCATCGCCGTGCTCGGCATCGCGATGCTGGTGATCACTTTTGCGGTGGTGCTGGCGGTGAATCGCATTCCGGTGTTCGGGGCGAATGCGAGGTAGTCGTTCGTAGTTCGCAGGGTAGGCAAAGCGAAGCGTGCCCACCATACCACCGCGGTTGCGGAGAGACGGTGGCACGGCGCTGCGCGCCTTTGCCCACCCTACCGCTCCACCCGATACGCCGCGGCCTGCGCCTTGAGCTGATCCAGCGACGCCGTCGGCGCCGCACGATCGACTGGGTATTCGCCCCTCGCCAGCATCGACAGCACCTTCAGGTCGACGTCGGGCGAATGATGGATCACGTCGCTGTAATTGCCGAGATCGTGGGTGATCTCCGCAATCGCGCGGAAGTCGAACAGCCGCACATTCGAAAACCGCGTCAACCGCCGCGCGACATGCCCGGTCAGCTCGTAGACGATCTTCAACGTCGCGGGCGAAGCGTCACGCATCGCCACCCATTGCAGGATGGAATAAGGCGGGAAGTAGATGTCGAACTGCACGTCCGGATACCGCGCGATCAGGGCGGCCACATCGCGTTCGAAATTCTGTACCTCGGACTCATAGCCGTAGCCCTCGCCGAGATAGGCGGCGCGCGCGGGATCGGTGATGCGCACGAACGAGGCAAAAGCGTTGTTCGCGTTGTACAGCGCGGCGATATCGGTATCCCGCGCCAACACATTGATATCGTCGACATCGGAGATTGAGAATTTGGCCAGCCGGTCGACGGCGGGCCGCAAATGCGGAATCGCACGGAGCAACATCCACGCCGATTCGCGCGCCATCGTGCCGGAGAACAGATAGCCCGCGATGCCCTTGGCGTCGCGCCGGTACAGCCCGGCGGGGAGATAGATGTCGGCGTCGATCTCGGGTGCGTCGCAAAAAATAAAGTCGTCCATCTCCCAGACGATACGTTTCGGATGACGCTGCCTCAGCGTCTCCTCGAGAACGAAGGCCTGCTCGCGCGAGCTCGAGCCCTGCATCGTGAGTTTCACCGAATGTCCGCCAAGCGCGCGATCGATGTCGCTCTGGCGGTAATGGATGCCGAGCGATGTCCCCATGAACACCGTGTCAAAGTCCTGGCTCTGGATCAGCCCGGCATTCTGCAGCCGGACGTCGTTGGAATACATCGGCTGAAACAGCCGCGACGGCCGAAACAGCTGCAGCGGATCGACGGCGAAATTCAGCGCGGCCGCAAGCCACAGCAGCACTGCGCTCGCGCCCAGCAACCGCAGCAGATTTCTTGCCGGAATGCTCATCAGAACCTGAAATAGATGAATTCGCTGTGCTGCTGGATGCCGAGGATGCCGCAGGCGAGCACGGCCGCAGCGGCATAGAGCGGAAACGGACGGAGTTCGATTTCGCCGGCGCCGACCATGCGGCGCTCGTGATCATAGCGCATCAGGGTCTGTGTGTTCGGCGCGAACCAGACGATGGCGGCATAGACGGCGATCAGCAGAATGTTCGCCACCTCGTCCCGCCCCAGGATGACCGTTGCGGGGTTGGCCATGCCCGAGAGAACCGTCAGCGCCGAGGCAAAACTGTCGGCGCGGAAGAACACCCAGGCCACGACGACCGCAACGAACGTCAACGTGCCGGCGGCGAGCTTTGCCGCCAGGGCAAAGCGCGGCGGCGGCGCCGGCACAAGGTGATTCCAGGCGTGGTTGATGCAGAGATAGATTCCGTGCAGCGCGCCCCAGGCGACGAAGGTCCAGGCCGCGCCGTGCCAGAGCCCACCGAGCAGCATGGTGACCATCAAATTCACATAGCGCGGCACGCGGCCGCGCCGGTTGCCGCCAAGGGGTATGTAGAGATAGTCGCGCAGGAATTTTGACAGCGTCATGTGCCAGCGTCGCCAGAAATCGACGATGCTTTGGGCCTTGTAAGGCGAATTGAAATTGAGCGGCAGGAACACGCCGAACATCAGCGAAATCCCGATCGCCATGTCGGAATAGCCGGAGAAATCGAAATAGAGCTGGAAGGTGTAGGCGAGCGCGCCGATCCAGGCGTGGTCGAACGAGAGCGGCGCGCTTGCGCCGAAGGCCAGCGACACCAGCGGCTGGATGCCATCGGCGAGGCAGGTCTTCTTGAACAGGCCGATCGCGAAGATGATGGTACCGCACAGGATCAGATGCGCGTTGGGCCGTTTGATCTCCGCGCGCTCGAACTGCGGGATCATGTCGCGGTGGTGCAGGATCGGGCCCGCAATCAGGTGCGGGAAATAGGTGACGAACAGCGCGTAATGCGGCAGCGCGTAGCGCGCGACATTGCCGCTGAAAGCGTCGACCAGGAAGGCGATCTGGGTGAAGGTGTAGAAGGAGATGCCGACCGGAAGCAGGATGTTGACCGTCAGGCTCGTTCCAAACACCGCATCGAGATTGGCGGCGAAGAAGCCGGCATATTTGAAGATGCCGAGGATCACCAGATCGCCGCCGACGCCGGCGATCAAAGCCGCGCGGCGTGCTGATGGCTGCAGCTTGCGCTCGATCAGCAGGTATCCGATCGCGTAATTGAACGCGACCGAGGCCAGCAGGAGCGGCACGAACTGCCAGTTGCCGAACCCATAGAAGGCGAGCGAGGCCAGCGCCAGCCAGATGACCGGGACCAGATGACCCAGCCGGCCCAGCGCGAACGTCCCGAGCAGGACGATCGGCAGGAACAGGAAAATAAAGGCGTAGGAATTGAAGAGCATTGTGGTTACCAACCACACCCACCAGCCGCCAACAACCCTCCCCTGTTTCGCCCTTCTGGTAATTCCGCCCGCGGAACCGATATAAGCCAGGTGACAGCCCACCCTTCTCGTCATGCGCGGGCTTGACCCGCGCATCCATCAAGAATGAAGCGTTTTTAATTGATGGATTGCCGGGTCAAGCCCGGCAATGACGGGTAAAGCCGCAGACCGAACGAGGATCGCGTGAACAAAATCAACAAGGTACCCGTCGCGCCACGCCGGCCGCATTCCTTCACGACCCATGGCATCACCGTCACCGACGACTACGCCTGGCTGAAGGACGCGAACTGGCAGGAGGTGCTGCACGACCCCAGCGTGCTCGATCCGGATATCCGCAAATATCTCGAATCAGAAAACGCCTATACCGAGAGCGTGCTCGGGCATACCGGCGCCCTGCAGAAAAAGCTGGTCGCGGAGATGCGCGGGCGCATCAAGGAAGACGATTCCAGCGTGCCGTCACCGGACGGCGACTTTGCCTATTTCCGCAAATTCCGCGAGGGCGGGCAGCATGAGCTGTTCGGGCGCATGCCACGCCATGGCGGCGCGGAGGAGATCGTGCTCGACGGCGATCAGCTCGCGGAGACGTACGAGTATTTCAAGTTCGGCGGCAGCCGGCATTCGCCCGACCACAAGCTCCACGCCTGGAGCGCCGACACCAAGGGCTCGGAATATTTCTCCATGCGCGTGCGCGACTGGGCGACCGGGAAAGATTTCGACGATCTCGTCGAGGAGACAGACGGCACGGCGGTGTGGAGCAAGGACGGCAACGGCTTCTTCTATGTCAAGCTCGACGACAACCATCGCCCGCGGCAGGTGTGGCGGCATCGCCTCGGCACCAGGCAGGCGGACGACGTCCTGATTTATGAGGAGCAGGACACCGGCTGGTTCACGCATCTGCATGAGAGCACCAGCGGACGGTTTTGCGTGATCGCCGGCGGCGACCACGAGACGTCCGAGCAGCGGCTGATCGATCTCGAAAATCCCGATGCACCGCCGCGCCTCGTCGCCGCGCGCGAGGAAGGCGTGCAATATTCGCTGGCCGACCGCGGCGATGAATTGTTCATCCTCACCAATGCCGATGACGCAATCGACTTCAAGATCGTCATTGCGCCGCTCGCCTCGCCCGAGCGCAGGAACTGGCGCGACCTGATCCCGCATCGCAAGGGCATCTACATCCTCGAGCACGAGCTCTATTCGGGACACCTGGTGCGGCTGGAGCGTGCCAACGCGCTGCCTTCCATCATCATCCGCGACCTCGGGACGAACGCAGAGCACGCGATTGCCTTCGACGAGGCCGCCTATTCGCTCGACATCATGGGCTCCTACGAATTCGAAACGACGAATTTGCGTTTCTCCTATTCGTCGATGACGACGCCCTCGGAAGTCTATGACTACGACATGGCGAGCCGCACGCGCAGCTTACGCAAGCGCCAGGAGATTCCCTCCGGTCATAATCCTGCCGATTACGTCACCACGCGCATCATGGCGAAGTCTCATGACGGCGCCGAGGTGCCGATCTCGCTCCTGCATCGCCGCGATTTTGTCCGCGACGGCAAGGCGCCGCTGCTGCTCTATGGCTATGGCTCCTACGGCATGGCGATGCCGGCGTCGTTCAACGCCAACCGGCTGTCGCTGGTCGATCGCGGCTTTGTCTATGCCATCGCGCACATCCGCGGCGGCACCGACAAGGGCTGGAGCTGGTATCTCGACGGCAAGCGCGAGAAGAAGACCAACAGCTTTGACGATTTCGCCGCTTGCGCCGGCGCGCTGGTCGAGGCGAAATATACGAGCACGAAGCGCATCGTCGGCCACGGCGGCAGCGCCGGTGGCATGCTGATGGGCGCGGTGGCCAACCGCGCCGGCGAGCTGTTCGCCGGCATCGTCGCCGAAGTGCCATTCGTCGACGTGCTCAACACCATGCTTGACGACTCTCTGCCGCTGACGCCGCCGGAATGGCCGGAATGGGGCAACCCGATCGCAAGCGAAAAGGATTTTCGCACCATCCTGTCCTATTCGCCCTATGATCAGGTCGCGGCGAAGGCCTATCCTGCGATCCTGGCGATGGGCGGTCTTACTGATCCCCGGGTCACCTATTGGGAGCCGGCGAAGTGGATCGCGCGGCTGCGCGCGACCATGACCGGCGGCGGGCCGGTCTTGCTGCGCACCAACATGGGCGCCGGCCACGGCGGCGCGTCCGGCCGCTTCAACCGGCTCGACGAGGTCGCGATCGTCTATGCCTTCGCGCTGTGGGCGGTCGGGATGGCGGAGAGAGCGCAGGCATAACGCGCCCAGACTCATGGATACCAGGCGATCACTGCCTGAAGCCGGCTGCCACTGAGAACCGGCAGAACGACGGTTTGCCGCAGACCTGCCCTGGCCGCAGCCCGGGCAGCGATCGACGCCTCTTCTGTCACGTCCGGACCGATAACCGGCGAGATGGACGCAAGCGCCTGCCCCAGCGTCCCTTCGCCTTTGCGGATGGTTTTGCCGGAAAAGATCGCGCCAAGATCGGCGCCGCTGCTGCAATAGCCTGACTGGAACGTGAGCGTGCCGTCGTCGGTGCCGGGACGCCAGATCTCGCAGCGCCGTGCAATCGGTGTGCTCGACGCCGACAGGAACGAAATAACCCAGGTCTCATGCTTGCCACTTGTGTACGGGATCGCCAAACCGAAATTGAGTCCGGATTTCGCGGCATCCTCGGCCCTGAGAAATTGCCGGGCTTCGCCGATGTCCTTGATGAGGACCGGGGCGTTCGCTTTCCAGGCCCTGCCGGGCAATCCGTACCCCCGCAGGAACTTGGTGTGCCGGGAGTTGAACTCGAAATCCTTCGCAGCTCCGTAATAGCCGTCGACCAGCGTCATCTCGTGGGAAAGCTCGGCATTATTGTGCCAGAGTTCGATCGCCCCCACGTCTTCACCGGTGTCGCTGCCGCACAACAGGCCGACGACCGACTTGATGTTCGCCCCATCAAAGACCGGAATGGCGGCGGCACAGGTCAACCCGAACAGTCTGGCCTCATCGGCGCGCCTGAAATAGGAATCGGCGAAATTGGTCAGGATGATGGGATGACCGGCCGCCCACGCTTTTCCCGGCAGGCCGTCATCACAGGCGAACAGCGCCAGCTCGCTGATCTCTCGAAATTCCTCGATATCGTCATCGTAGACGCCACCCGCATATTCCAGCGAAGTACCGGCTTCATCGGGTGTCCAGAGCTCGACGGCACGAATGAAAGACGGCATGACAATAGCCTTTTCATCTCACCCGGCGATTTTCATCTTCGGCGATACGGCCGAGAAAGGCTCGCTCAAATTCTGAGCAACAGGGATCAACAATCAGGCCGAGCCACGGAACGGAGGCCAAGATGCCGCGCTACACCAAGAAAGACTTCCCCGTCTGGAACATCCGCCGCTTCCTCGAACCCGGACCGATCGTCCTTGTCAGCTCCGCGCACAAGAACGAGACCAACATCATGACCATGGGCTGGCACATGGTGATGGAGTTCTCGCCGTCGCTCTCACCTGCCTGATCTCGGGCGGCAACCACAGTTTTGACCTCATCCGCCAAAGCAGGCAATGCGTCATCAACATCCCGACCGTCGACATCGCGGAAACCGTGGTGAGGATCGGCAACACGTCCGGCCGCGACATCGACAAGTTCGCCGAGTTCGGCCTCACGCCGAAGCCCGGCACGCATGTGCGCAGCCCCCTGATCGACGAATGCTACGCCAATTTCGAATGCGAACTCACCGATGCCGGCTGGGTGCAGAAGTACAACGTGTTCGTGTTCGAGGTGGTGAAGGCGCATGTCGCGACCTCGCCGAAACTGCCAAAGACGATCCATTATCGCGGCGACGGCGAGTTCATGATCTCGGGCAGCGAGACCCGGAAGTGGCGCAAGCTGTTTAGGCCAGGGATGTTGTGAGGGAAGCGCTGTTGGCTCGCTGTCGTCCCGGCGAACGCCGGGACCCATACCGCGCAATCTATCGATAGGACATACTGGGAGAGACCATTCGCCAAACTAAAGTTTGGGGTTATGGGTCCCCCGTCGCGCTTCGCTTGCCCGGGACGACAGTGTTGTTGCGGCGCTATCTCCCCTTCGCCTTCCGCCAAGCGGCAAAATCCTTCAGCGTCTGCTCATCGGTGGCGGGATAGAGCCCGAAGATGCCGCGGCCCTTGCCGACTTCCTCGGCGACAAAATCCTCGAACGCCGTCATCTCGAAGGTCTCGTCGGCGATCTCGTCTGCCAGATGCGCGGGGATGACGATGACGCCGTCAGAATCGCCGAGGATCACGTCGCCCGGAAACACCGGCGCATCGCCGCAGCCGATCGGCACGTTGATCTCGATCGCCTGATGCAGCGTCAGATTGGTCGGCGCGCTCGGCCGGTGGTGATAGGCGGGAAAGCCGAGCTTGGCGATTTCGGCGGAGTCGCGGAAACCGCCATCGGTGACGACGCCGGCGCAGCCGCGCCGCATCAGCCGCGTCACCAGGATCGCGCCGGCGGAGGCCGCGCGCGCGTCCTTGCGGCTGTCCATCACCAGCACGGAGCCTGCCGGACACTCCTCGATCGCCTTGCGCTGCGGATGGGAACGGTCGCGGAACACGTCGAGCTTGTTGAGATCCTCGCGCGCCGGCATGTAGCGCAGGGTAAAGGCTTCGCCGACCAGCGTCGGCTGATCCGGGCTCAACGGATGCACGTCCTGAACGCACTGGATGCGCAAGCCGCGCTTGAACAAAGCGGTCGCGACCGTGGCGGTCGAGACGGTTTTCAGTTTGTTGCGGGTGGCGTCGCTGAGTTTTGACATTGTCTTGCGCTCCACCCTAGTAAATCGCCGGCTCGCCGACCGGCTTGCCAAAACCGGTCTCGAGGAAATCGAAATCGCAGCCTTCATTGGCCTGCTTGATGTGCTTGGAGAACATCCAGCCATAGCCGCGCTCGAAGCGTTGCTCCGGCTGCTTCCATGCGGCGCGGCGCTTTTCGAATTCGGCCTCGCTCACATCGAGATTGATGGTGCGCGCGGCGACATCGAGCGTGATGTTGTCGCCGTTCTGCACCAGCGCCAGCGGCCCGCCGACGAACGACTCCGGCGAGACATGCAGGATGCAGGCGCCGTAGCTGGTGCCGCTCATGCGCGCATCCGAAAGCCGCACCATGTCGCGCACGCCCTGCTTCACGAGCTTGGTCGGGATCGGCAGCATGCCCCATTCCGGCATGCCCGGCCCGCCCTGCGGGCCCGCATTGCGCAGGATCAGCACATGGTCCGCGGTCACGTCGAGATCGGGATCGTCGATCGCCTTCTTCATCGAGGGATAATCGTCGAACACCAGCGCGGGACCGGTGTGTTTCAGGAAACGCGGCTCGCAAGCCGACGGCTTGATCACGCAACCGTCAGGCGCGAGGTTGCCCCTCAGCACCGCCAGTGCGCCTTCCTTGTAGATCGGGTTCTGCACGGTGCGGATGACATCGTCGTTGTAGACTTCCGCGCGTGCGATGTTCTCGCCAAGCGACTGGCCGGTCACGGTGAGGCAGTCGAGATGCAGGTGTTCCCTGATCCGGCTCATCAGCCCCGGCAGCCCGCCGGCATAGAAGAAATCCTCCATCAGATATTTGTCGCCGCTCGGCCTGACGTTCGCGATCACAGGCACCTTGCGGCTCGCCTTCTCGAAATCATCAAGGGAGATGTCCTGTCCGGCGCGGCGCGCCTGCGCGATCAGGTGTATGATCGCGTTGGTCGAGCAGCCCATCGCCATCGCGACCGCGATCGCATTTTCGAACGCCTTGCGCGTCTGGATCTGTTTCGGCGTCAGGTCCTCCCACACCATCTCGACAATGCGGCGGCCGCACTCACTGGCCATGCGGATGTGGTTGGCGTCGGCGGCGGGAATCGAGGATGCGCCCGGCAGGGTCATGCCGATCGATTCCGCGATCGCGGTCATGGTCGAGGCCGTGCCCATGGTCATGCAGGTGCCGTAGCTCCGCGCAATGCCCGCCTCGACATCGACCCAGTCCTCGTCGGAGATTTTCCCCGCGCGACGCTCGTCCCAGTATTTCCAGGCGTCCGAGCCCGAGCCGAGCGTCCTGCCCTTCCAGTTGCCGCGCAGCATCGGGCCCGCCGGCAGATAGATCGCGGGAATGTTCATGCTGGTGGCGCCCAAGAGCAGCGCCGGCGTGGTCTTGTCGCAGCCGCCCATCAGCACCACGCCGTCGACGGGATGGCCGCGCAACAGTTCCTCCGCGTCCATCGCGAGCAAATTGCGGTAGAGCATGGTGGTCGGCTTCAGCAGCGATTCCGACAGCGACAGCGCCGGCAGTTCGACCGGCAGGCCGCCGGCCATCAGGATGCCGCGCTTGACGTCATCGACGCGGGCTTTGAAGTGCATGTGGCAGGGCTGGGCCTCCGACCAGGTGTTGAGGATCGCGATCAGCGGGCGATCCTTCCACTCCTCGGGCGCGTAGCCCATCTGCATGGCGCGGGATCGGTGGCCGAAGGCGCGCAAATCGTCCGGTGCGAACCAGCGCGCGCTGCGCAGCGTTTCCGGTTTCTTCTTGTGTTTGCTTGTCATCCTGACCACCCCTTCGAGACCAGTCAGGTCATGTCACAGCCACTCCGCGCCGGGCAAGCCCCGGCCGATCGCCGCAAACACCCGAAGCAACCCACCTCGCGGCCGGCCTCGTTTTCACGACTCTGCCCGGTACCATG
>DATMNV010000170.1:0-18323 GCA_035568535.1 Bradyrhizobium sp. | reverse complement strand
GGCGAACACCGGCAGGCCTTCGCGGTCGGCCAGCGATCGTTTTGCGAGGATCAGCGCCGCGGCGCCGTCGGCATTGGCGGAAGACGCGGCGGGCGTGATGGTGCCGTTGGCGCGGAACGCCGGCTTCAAGCCCGGGATTTTCGCAGGGTCGACTTTGAGGGGATGTTCGTCATTGGCAACGAGCCGCGGACCGGTCTTTTCCTTGAGCGTAATCGGCGCGATCTCGGCCTTGAAGGCGCCGCCCTCGACCGCGCGGCGCGCGCGGGTCAGCGTTTCCATGGCATAGGCGTCCTGGTCGGCGCGGGTGAATTGATAGGCTTCCGCCGTCGCCTCGCCGAAATCGCCCATGGAGCGGCCGGTCTCATAGGCGTCCTCGAGCCCGTCCATCATCATGTGGTCGATGATGCGGTCATGGCCGGCGCGGTAGCCGGAACGCGCCTTTGCGAGCAGATAGGGCGCATTCGACATGCTCTCCATGCCGCCGGAAAGCACGATGTTGGCCGAGCCGGCATTGATGATGTCGTGCGCCAGCATGGTCGCCTTCATGCCGGAGCCGCAGACCTTGTTGACGGTGGTGGCGCCGGTAGCGTCGGGCAGGCCCGCGCCGCGCGCGGCCTGGCGGGCCGGCGCCTGGCCCTGTCCGGCCGGCAGCACATTGCCCATGAAGACTTCGTCGATCTTTTCCGGCGCCAGTTTGGCGCGCTCCAGCGCGGCACCGATGACATGGGAACCGAGCTTGTGGGCGGCAAACGGCGTGAGCTCGCCCATGAAACGGCCAAGGGGCGTGCGGGCGGCGGAAAGGATGACAACGGGATCGGAGGTTGCGGCCATGCGGAACTCCCTGGAAATGGCGAGTCAGGTTTGCATGACGTTCATCATATGATGCGCCGCAAAAATTGCAACGGTAACAAATCATGACAAAATGTCGGGGTCGGATGAAGGATGCGGGGGCGATCTCTCAGCGCTTGCGATTGACGAAGGCCTGCATCAGCCGGGTCGGCTCGTCGGTCAGGAACGACTTTCCGAACACACCGACGCTCAGATTGACGGACTCCGTCAGCGGTAGTTCCTCCCATTGTCGCAGCAGGGCCTTTTGCGAGCGCAGCGCCTCCGGGCCGCATTCGAGCAGCATGCCGATCACACGCTCGACCGCCGCATCCAGGCCGCCTTGCGGCGCGACGACGTCGACCAGGCCCCAGGCCAGCGCCGTCTGCGCGTCGATATTTTCTGCCGTCATCACCAGCCAGCGCGCGCGGCCCCAGCCGATCAGCCGCGGCAGCAATGCGGCATGGATCACGGAGGGGATGCCGACCCGCACCTCGGGCATGCCGAACCTGGCATCATCGGCGGCGACGCGGAAATCGCAGGCGGCGGCGACTTCGAGCCCGCCACCGAGGCACCAGCCCGGCATCCGCGCGATGACCGGTGCCGGAAAGGCGCGCACGGCTTCGCAGAGATCGCGCAAGCGGGAGATGAAGGCTTCCGCCGATTTCTGCTCCAGCGTCGCCATCTCCTTGATGTCGGCGCCGCCGATCATGCTCTTCTCGCTCTGCCCGGCCAGCACGAGAACGCGAATCGAGGCGTCGGATGCGAGTTGTTCCAGGCCCTCGCGGACGCCATTGATCACAGCCGAGCCCAGGATGTTGAGCGAGCCGGCATTGCAGATCGAAAGCCGCACGATGCCGCGGGAGTCGCGGTCGAGGCCGCAATATTGGTTGAGCATATCCATGGAAGGTCTCGCGAAGTGGGCGGAACATGCTACTTCCCGGAGAGGACGCGCCCTTGTCAAGGGCCGCGGTAAAACCCCGCATGGAACAGAATTAACGAAATAACGGCAGCTTTTTCGATCGCAGCCTGCTATTATATGACTGTAGACATTTCATAGGACGACCTATGCGCTACTCGAGAGAGCACAAGCAGGAGACCCACGCCCGGATCGTGCGGAAGGCTTCCGTGCGGCTGCGCGAGAAGGGCGCGCATGGCATCGGCGTGGCCGACCTCATGAAAGAGGCAGGGCTGACCCATGGCGGCTTCTACGCGCATTTCGATTCGCGCGAGGCACTGGTGATCGAGGCCTTTGCCTATGCGATGGACCGCTCGATGGAACATTGGCGCAAGACCGCGGCAGAGACGCTGCCAGAACGGCGGCTCGCGACCATCGTCGACTCCTATCTCACGCCCACGCACCGCGACGATCCCGGCCGTGGTTGCGCGGTTCCGACGCTGGGCGCCGAAATCGCCCGCGAGAGCCCGAAGACCCGCAAGGCCTTTGCGGCCAAGCTCGAGCAGATGATCGACATGATCGCGGACCAGATTCCCGATCTGCCGCGCAAGGCCGCGCGCAAGCAGGCCTCTGCCACGCTCGCGACCATGATGGGGACGCTGGTGCTTTCGCGCATCGCCGGCAATGGCGAGTTCTCCGAGGAGATTCTAGCCGCCGGACGCGAGGCCGTGGTCGGCCGTCGGGCTGCGGCAAAGCCGGCGGCGAGGAAACCTTCCGGCAGGGCCGCGGCTTCAGTCCGGCATTGAACCGCCGTCTTAGGGTATTCGGCTAAGCCATTGGTCGAATGCCCGCATGCGGCCGCGCGCAGGTCGGCATTTTCGCAACACCGCTTCGCGCATATACCCTTTCCAAACGCCGTAAAGACTGCAAGATGCCGGCCAAAACCGGCATTCGCCAAGCGTGGAGGAAATCATGCGCTCAATCGGTCATTTCATCGGCGGTAAGGAAGTGAAGGGCACGTCCGGCCGCTCAGCCGACGTTTTCGAACCGATGACCGGCGACGTCCAAGCCAAGGTGGCGCTGGCCTCCAAGGCTGAAGTTCGCGCCGCCGTCGAAAACGCCAGGGCCGCTCAGCCCGAATGGGCCGCGACCAATCCGCAGCGCCGCGCGCGCGTGATGATGAAGTTCCTGGAGCTCGCGCAGCGCGACTACGACCAGCTCGCTGAGCTGCTCGCGCGCGAGCATGGCAAGACCATTCCCGACGCCAAGGGCGACATCCAGCGCGGCCTCGAAGTCGTCGAGTTCGCGATTGGCATCCCGCATCTGATGAAAGGCGAATATACCGAAGGCGCTGGTCCCGGCATCGACATCTACTCGCTGCGCCAGCCGCTCGGCGTCGTCGCCGGCATCACGCCGTTCAATTTCCCGGCGATGATCCCGATGTGGAAATTCGCACCCGCCATCGCCTGCGGCAACGCTTTCATCCTCAAGCCCTCGGAGCGCGATCCCGGCGTGCCGATGAAGCTCGCGGAACTGATGATCGAGGCGGGCCTGCCGCCCGGCATCCTCAATGTCGTCAACGGCGACAAGGAAGCGGTCGACGCCATCCTCGACGATCCCGACATCAAGGCCATCGGCTTTGTCGGCTCCTCGCCGATCGCGCAGTACATCTACGAGCGCGCGGCCGCGAGCGGCAAACGCTGCCAGTGCTTCGGCGGCGCCAAGAACCACGCCATCGTGATGCCCGATGCCGACATGGACCAGGCGGTCGATGCCTTGATCGGCGCCGGCTATGGTTCGGCCGGCGAACGCTGCATGGCGGTCTCCGTCGCGGTTCCCGTCGGCAAGACCACCGCCGAGCGGCTGATGGAAAAGCTGATCCCGCGCGTGGAGAGCCTCAAGATCGGCACCTCCATCGATCCGTCCGCCGATTACGGCCCGCTGGTCACCCGCGAGGCGGTCGAGCGGGTGAAGAACTATGTCGAGGTCGGCCTCAAGGAAGGCGCCACGCTCGCCGTCGACGGCCGCGGCTTCAAGATGCAGGGCTATGAAAAAGGCTTCTACATGGGTGGCTGCCTCTTCGACAACGTCACCAAGAACATGCGCATCTACAAGGAAGAGATTTTTGGCCCGGTGCTGTCAGTCGTGCGCGCCAAGGATTATTCGGAGGCGCTGGCTCTGCCGTCGGACCATGACTACGGTAATGGTGTTGCGATCTTCACCCGCGACGGCGATGCCGCGCGCGATTTCGCAGCGAAAGTGAACGTCGGCATGGTCGGCATCAACGTGCCGATCCCGGTGCCGATCGCCTACTATACGTTTGGCGGCTGGAAGAAGTCCGGCTTCGGCGATCTCAACCAGCACGGCCCGGATTCGATCCGCTTCTACACCAAGACCAAGACGGTGACCTCGCGCTGGCCGTCCGGCGTCAAGGAGGGCGCGGAGTTCTCGATCCCGACGATGAACTAGGCGCATGATCCGGAAAAGTGGGAACCGGTTTTCCGAAAAGATCATGCGCAAATCTTAGAGCCAAGCCGGGACGATGCAGTTCGCGCTCAACGAGGACCAGATTGCCGTTCGCGAGATGGCGCGGGATTTCGCCGCGGAGAAGATCGCGCCGCATGCGCTTCGCTGGGACGAGGAGAAGCATTTTCCGGTCGAGGTGATGCGCGAAGCCGCCAAGCTCGGCATCGGCGGCGTCTACATCAAGGACGATGTCGGCGGCTCGGCGCTGACGCGCTTCGACGCGGCGCTGATCTTCGAGGCGCTGGCGCAGGGTTGTCCGACGGTGTCGGCCTTCATCTCCATCCACAACATGGCCTCCTGGATGATCGATGCCTACGGCAACGACACCCAGCGCCACAAATGGCTGCCAAAGCTCTGCACCATGGAGCTGATCGCAAGCTACTGCCTGACCGAGCCGAACTCCGGATCGGACGCGGCGGCGCTGCGCACCCGCGCGGTGCGCGACGGCGACCATTATGTGCTCAACGGCCAGAAGCAGTTCATCTCGGGTGCCGGTGGCGGCGACCTCTATGTCGTGATGGTGCGAACCGGTGCTGACGGGCCTGGCGGCATCTCGACGCTCGTGGTCGAAGGCGACACGCCCGGGCTGTCGTTCGGCGCCAACGAGCGCAAGATGGGCTGGAACGCGCAGCCGACCCGTGCAGTGATCTTCGAAAATGCGCGCGTGCCCGTTGCCAATCGCCTGGGCGACGAAGGCATCGGTTTCAAGATCGCGATGGCCGGGCTCGACGGCGGACGTCTCAACATCACGGCCTGCTCACTCGGCGGCGCGCAGAGCGCGCTCGACAAGGCGCTCGCCTACATGAAGGAGCGCAAAGCTTTTGGCAAACGGCTGGACGAATTCCAGGCCCTGCAATTCCGCCTGGCCGACATGGCGATCGAATTGGAGGCGGCGCGGACTTTCCTTTGGCGCGCGGCGGCCGCGCTCGACCGCAAGGATCCCGATGCCACCATGCTCTGCGCCATGGCCAAGCGCTTCGGCACCGATGTCGGTTTCGAGGTCTCCAACCAGGCGCTGCAGCTCCACGGCGGCTATGGCTACCTCAGCGAATACGGCATCGAGAAGATCGTGCGCGATTTGCGCGTGCACCAGATCCTCGAGGGTACCAATGAAATCATGCGGCTTATCGTGGCGCGCAAATTGATCGAGGGCGCGCGATGATGGACGCGGTCACTGAACCCGACCTGATCGCGCGGCGCGAGGGTTCTGCGGGCATCATCAGGCTGAACCGGCCGAAGGCGATCAATGCGGTCACGCTGGAGATGTTCCGCGACATCGACAAGGCGCTCGATGTTTTCGAGGCCGACCCTCAAGTCGCGGTGATCGTGCTGGAAGGCGCGGGCGAGCGCGGCCTGTGCGCCGGCGGCGATATCCGCGCGCTCTGGGAGAGCTCGAAGGTCGCGGGCGATCTCGGCAAGGTGCTGTGGCGCGAAGAATACATTCTCAACGCCCGCATCAAGAAATTTCCAAAACCCTATGTCGCGTTCATGGACGGCATCGTGATGGGCGGCGGCGTCGGCCTGTCGGCGCATTCGAGTCACCGCATCGTCACCGAGCGCACCAAACTGGCGATGCCCGAAGTCGGCCTCGGCTTCTTCCCCGATGTCGGCGGCACCTATCTCCTGTCGCGCTCGCCGGGCGAGATCGGCACCTATTTCGGGCTGACCGGGCAGACCATGAACGGCCCCGACGCGGTCTACGCACGCTTTGCCGACGCGGTCGTGCCGTCAGGCAAGTTGCCGGCGCTGCGCGAGGCGCTGACCAAGGTCCGTCCGGGTACCGCATCGAACGAAGTCAAAGCCCTGATCGAGGGATTTGCCAGCGGCGAGCAGGCCGGTCCCGTGGCGGCGATGCAGTCGCAGATCGACGCCCTGTTCACGCACGACCGCATGGAAGATATCGTCGCGGCGCTGCGGGCCGACGGTTCGGAGCTCGCGCAAAAAACCCTGAAGACGCTGGCTGAAAAATCGCCGCGCGGCATGGTGGTGACGCTGAAACTGCTGCGGCTGGCGCGCCAGGCGACGACACTGGAAGAATGCCTGGTGCGGGAATATCGGGCGGCGCTCGAGGTGTTTCGCAGCGACGATTTTCGCGAGGGCGTCCGCGCCGCCGTCATCGACAAGGATCGCAATCCGGAATGGTCGCCGCCTGATATCGAGGACGTGACGCCCGAGATGGTCGCGCCTTATTTCGCCGAGATCGGCGCGGACGAGCTGAAATTCCCTTAAAGAGCAGAAAAGCCCGCGGAGGAGATTCACATGGCAACGATCGCATTCATCGGCCTCGGCAATATGGGCGGACCCATGGCGGCCAATCTGGTCAAGGCCGGCCACAGGGTGGTGGCATTTGACCTCGTCGCGGCTTCGCGCGATCAGGCGAAGAGTGACGGCGCCGCGATTGCCGAAAGCTCGGTCTCCTCGGTGAAGGGCGCCGAGGTCGTGATCACCATGCTGCCGGCCGGCAAGCATGTGCTCGGGGTCTGGAACGAGGTCGTGCCCGCCATGGCCAAGGGCACACTGATCATCGATTGTTCCACCATCGATGTCGAAAGCTCAAAGCAGGCACATGCGTTTGCAGAGAAGCACGGCATCGCTTCCGTCGATGCGCCGGTTTCCGGCGGCACCGGCGGCGCCAAGGGCGCGACGCTGACCTTCATGTGCGGCGGCGAGGACAAGGCGTTTGCGGCGGCCAAGCCCGTGCTGGAGAAGATGGGCAAGAAGATCGTGCATTGCGGCGGCGCGGGTGCAGGCCAGGGCGTCAAGATCTGCAACAACATGGTGCTCGCCGTTTCCATGATCGCGGTCGGCGAAGCCTTTGCGCTGGCCGAGAAGCTCGGGCTGTCGCATCAGGCGGTGTTCGATGTCGTCTCCACCTCGTCGGGGCAGTGCTGGGCGCTGACGTCCTACTGCCCGGTGCCGGGCCCGGTGCCGACATCGCCCGCCAATAACAATTATAAGCCGGGCTTTGCCACGGCGCTGATGGTGAAGGACCTGACGTTGGCACAGGATGCCGCCAAGGCTTCGGGCGCAGCCACCCCGCTCGGCAAGCAGGCGCAGGAACTCTACAAGGCCTTCGACGCGAGCGGCAATGGCGGCGTGGACTTTTCGGGAATTATCCAGCACGTTAGGGCACTTGCCGGGAAAGCTTAATGACCACGTTTCAGGAAGCGCGTGCCTTTCTCTTGAAACACCGCACGGATTACGACGCCGCGGTCAAAGGCTTCCGCTGGCCTGACCCGGAACCCTTCAACTGGGCGCTTGACTGGTTCGATGCGGAGCTCGCGCGTGACCCGGAAAGCAAGGACCGCACCGCGCTCTGGATCGTCGATGCCGGCCACGACCGCGAGACAAAACTCTCTTTTGTGACGTTGTCGCGCCGATCCAACCAGGTCGCTAACTTCCTGCGCGCGCAGGGCGTGAAGCGCGGCGATCATTTGCTGCTCCTGCTCGGCAATGTCGTGCCGCTGTGGGAGACCATGCTGGCGGCGATGAAGCTCGGCGTGGTCGTGATCCCCGCGACCACGCTGCTGACGCCGGACGAATTGCAGGACCGTCTCGATCGCGGCCGGGCGCGGGTGGTGGTGGCGACACAGGACCAGGTCGGCAAGTTCGCCAATCTTCGTGCGGACAAGCTGGTCAGTATAGTGGTTGGCGCCAGCGCGAAGGTCGAGGGCTGGCTGCCGTTCGAACAGTCCGCCGAGTTTCCGGAAGGTTTTGCGCCGGATCGTCCGACCGCGGCCGACGAGCCGATGCTGCTCTATTTCACCTCGGGCACGACGGCGAAGCCAAAGCTGGTGCGGCACAGCCAGCGCAGCTATCCCGTCGGCGCATTGTCGACGATGTACTGGCTCGGGCTGCAGCCGGGCGATGTGCATCTCAACATTTCCTCGCCGGGCTGGGCCAAGCATGCCTGGAGCTGCTTCTTCGCGCCCTGGAATGCGGGGGCCACGATCTTCATCGTCAACCAGGCGCGCTTCGAGGCCAAGCAATTGCTCGCCACCATCGGCCGCTGCGGCGTCACCACGCTTTGCGCGCCGCCGACGGTGTGGCGCCTCTTCATCCAGGAGCGGCTGGCCGATTTCAAGGTCAGCCTGCGCGAGGTCTGCGGCGCCGGCGAGCCGCTCAATCCCGAGGTGATCGACCAGGTCCGCGCCGCCTGGGGCCTCACCATCCGCGACGGCTACGGCCAGACCGAGACCACGGCGCTTGCAGGCAATTCGCCGGGGCAGAAGGTCAAGGTCGGCTCGATGGGCCGGCCGCTGCCGGGTTATCGCGTCGAGATCGTAAACACGGACGGACATGTCGCGAAGGAGGGCGAGGTGACCCTTGTGCTCGGCACCGATCGCCCGGCCGGATTGATGCAGGGCTATCAGGGCGAGGACGGCAAGCTTTCGGGCGCCGATGGCGATCACTATCGCAGCGGCGACGTGGTGTTTGTCGACGAGAACGGCTATTTCACCTTTGTCGGCCGCTCCGATGACGTCTTCAAATCCTCCGACTACCGGATCAGCCCGTTCGAGCTGGAAAGCGTGCTGATCGAGCATGAATCGGTGGCCGAAGCTGCCGTCGTGCCGAGCCCCGATCCGATCCGGCTCGCGATCCCCAAGGCCTACGTGCTGCTGACCACGGGCGTCGAGCGCTCGCCGGAGACGGCGCTGTCGATCTTCAAGCACCTGCACACGCGGCTTGCGCCATTCAAGCGCATCCGCAAGCTTGAGCTGGTTACCGAGTTGCCGAAGACGATTTCCGGAAAGATCCGCCGCGTGCAGTTGCGCCGGCTGGAGCATGACAACAACCGCGAGGATGCACTGCGCGGCAAGGAGTTTCGTGAAGAGGATTTCCCGGAGCTGCAGAAGGAGCGCACCGCGGGTTCGGAGTCACATTAAATGAATGAAGTCTGGAAGAAGCCGCCAGTAACGCTCGAATCCTATCAGGCGATGGTCGGCAAGGAAGTCGGCGTGTCCTCATGGCACCTGGTCGATCAGAACCGGATCAATGTCTATGCCGACGTGATCGAGGATCACCAGTTCATCCATGTCGATCCCGAGCGCGCCAAACGCGAGACCGCGTTCGGCAACACGGTGGCGCACGGCTTTCTCACGATGTCGCTGATGAGCATCATGTCCTATGAGGTGATGCCCGTCATCGAGGGCACGACCATGGGCGTCAACTACGGCTTCGACAAGCTCCGCTTCATCTCGCCGGTGCGCGCCGGCAAGCGCGTCCGCGGCCGCTTCGTTCTGGCGGAAGCCAAGCTGCGCAAGCCGACCGAATTGCTGTCTCGCACCAACGTCACGGTCGAGATCGAGGGCGAGGACAAGCCCGCGATCGTGGCCGACTGGATCGGGCTGATTTATTTTGCCTAATATCTTCTTGTACCCTCTCCCCTTGTGGGAGAGGGTGCCTCGCGAAGCGAGGCGGGTGAGGGGTTTCTATCCGCGAGCTCGCCTTTTCCGGCGCGCTGTGCGCGCCACCTTCTCCCACAAGGGGAGAAGGGAAGAAGAAGTAAGGAATGCACGCATGACAATCAGGTTTGACGGACGCGTCGCCATCGTGACCGGCGCGGGCAATGGTCTCGGGCGCGCGCATGCGCTGGGGCTGGCGAGCCGCGGCGCCAAGGTCGTGGTCAACGATTTTGGCGGCGCGCGCGACGGCACCGGCGGCTCGCTGTCGCCGGCGGAAGCCGTGGTCGAGGAGATCAAGAAGGCCGGCGGGACCGCAATCGCCGATGGCGCCGACGTCTCGAATTTCGCCCAGGTCAAGGCGATGGTGGCTCGCGCCACCAAGGAGTGGGGCAGCGTCGACCTGCTCTGCGCCAATGCCGGTATTTTGCGCGACAAATCCTTCGGCAAGATGGAGGTGATGGACTTCGCAAAAGTGCTCGACGTGCATCTGGTCGGCACCTTCTATTGCTGCAAGGCGGTGTGGGACGGCATGCGCGAGCGCAATTACGGTCGCATCGTGCTGACCACCTCATCGTCGGGCCTCTACGGTAATTTCGGCCAGGCCAATTACGGCGCGGCGAAATCCGGCATGGTCGGGCTGATGAACGTGTTGGCAGAAGAGGGCCGCAAGAACAACATCCGCGTCAACACAATCTCGCCGACCGCAGCGACGCGGATGACAGAGGAATTGCTGCCGCCGCAGGCACTCGGGCTGATGCGCCCCGAGGCGATCACGCCGGCGGTCGAATACATGCTCAGCGAGGACGCGCCGACCCGCACCATCATGGGCGCGGGCGCCGGCTCGTTCGCGGTGATCCGGATTCTGGAGACCGAGGGCATCAACCTGCCGCCCTCCGAATGGACGCCCGACGCGGTCGCTGCGCACTTTGCGGAGATCAGCGACATGTCGAACGCGAAGGCGCTCGAAAGCGCGTTCCAGCAGACGCAAAAATATGTCGGCCAGGCCGCCGCGCGGGCCGGGGTGAAGCGCTAAGCCATGGATGCCGCCGTCATCGGCGCTGGCCCGGCCGGGCTGATGGCGGCGGAAGTGCTGGCGCAGGGCGGCGCCGGCGTCACCGTTTACGACGCCATGCCGTCGGCGGGGCGCAAATTCCTGATGGCCGGGCGCGGCGGGCTCAATCTGACCCACAGCGAGCCGCTGCCCACGTTCCTCGCGCGCTATCGCGGCGCGGCGCCGCGTCTCGAAGCCGCGATAACAGCCTTTCCGCCGGATAGGCTGCGCGAATGGAGCGAGGCGCTGGGGCAGCCGACCTTTGTCGGCTCCAGCGGGCGGGTGTTTCCGCAAGCCTTCAAGGCCTCGCCCCTGTTGCGAGCTTGGCTGCGTCGGCTGGATTCGCAGGGTGTGCAATTCGTCTTCCGGCATCGCTGGATCGACTGGGACGAGCAGGGGCGATTGCGGTTTCAAACACCGGACGGCGAACGGATGGTCGAAGCACGCGCGACGGTGCTTGCGCTTGGCGGCGCGAGTTGGCCACGGCTTGGGTCTGATGGAGCGTGGGTTGACCGCCTCGCGTCCAGGGGCGTTGCGATCTCGCCGCTGCGGCCGGCCAATTGCGGGTTCACTGTTGCGTGGTCGGATGTTTTTCGCAACCGCTTCGAGGGCCAGCCGCTCAAGGGCGTCGAGTTCAAATTCGGCGCACAGGCTATTCGTGGTGAAGCCGTCATTACCCGCGGCGGCATCGAAGGCGGCACGATCTACGCGCTCTCAGCCGAATTGCGCGAAGCGATTGCGAAGTCAGGCGAGGCGACCCTGCATGTCGCCTTGCGGCCCGATCTCGGGTCGGATGAATTGGTCGCGCAATTGTCGGTGCCGCGCGGCAAGCAATCGCTGTCCAATTTTCTCCGCAAGGCCGCCAATCTCTCCCCGATCGCGATCGGCTTGTTGCAGGAGACGGTGATCGCCTCCGGCCGATCGCTGTCCTCACTCTCACCGCAAGCCCTCGTCGAATTGATCAACGCCTTGCCCGTCAAGCTTACCGGCATCACCCCGATCGCGCGCGCGATCTCAACCGCCGGCGGCATTTCCCTTGACGAGCTCGACGAAAATTTCATGCTTCGCAAATTCCCCGGCGTCTTCGCGGCCGGCGAAATGCTCGACTGGGAAGCACCGACCGGCGGCTATCTGCTGCAGGCGTCGTTTGCGACCGGCGTTGCAGCGGGCAGGGGAGTGATGAGGTGGCTTGCTGCTTAACTCGTCATTGCGAGCGAAGCGAAGCAATCCATCTCTCCACCTGCCGAGGCATGGATTGCTTCGTCGCTTCGCTCCTCGCAATGACGGGGAGCTACCGCAGCTTCCCCCGCGCCGCGACCGGCAGCACGCCCACGATCTCATCGCCGCGCACCATCACCACCTCGTCCATCATGTTGACGACGACGCAGACATGGTTCGGCACGATGCGCACGACATCGCCGACACTGGGCCGCGTGTTGCTGCGGGCGAGATCGAGGAAGCCATGCTCCTCCGCGAACTTGGCGATCTTGGCTTCGGGATGTTCGAGGATCAGGCCGTGGCCCTCGAGCCCGCCGCCGGTATCCGAGGTCAGCGTCTTCGAGCCGGCATCGAGGATGCCGCGGTCGGGACCGGCGCGGCTGACCACCGTCGAATAGATGTTCAGCGCGCAATCGTCCCATGACGCGACGCCGGCCGCGACCTGCATGCGGTCGTTGTAGATGTAGGTGCCGGGCCGGTGCTCGGTCGCGCCCCTCAGCTTGCCGAGGTTTTTCAGGTTCGGCGAACCGCCGGTCGAGACCATTTTCGCGTCCAGGCCGCGCGCGCGCACGCCGGCCAGCGCCTCGTCGTAGAATTTCTGCGCTTCCGCCCAGCCGGTTTCGGTCGGATACAGCATGAAGCCAGCGAATCGCAGGCCCTTTGACGCCGCGATCTGGCGCGCCAACGCAATTGCTTCCGCCGGCGTCTCGACACCGGCGCGCTTGCGGCCCGTGTCGCATTCGACCACGACGGAGAGCGGCCGGCCCGAAGCCGCTGCCGCCTTCGGCAGATCGGCCACGACCACCGCATTGTCGGCGGCGACGGTCATGTTCGCCTTGGCCTGCAACGCGCCGAGGCGTGCCATTTTCTCGTCGCCGAGCAGATTGTAGGAAATCAGGATGTCATCGATCCCGGCCTCCGCCATCACCTCGGCTTCGCCGAGCTTCTGGCAGGTGATGCCTCTCGCGCCGGCCTTGATCTGCATTTCCGCAAGCAATGGGCTCTTGTGCGTCTTGATGTGCGGCCGGTTGGCGATGCCCGCCGCATCGCAGGCCGCCTGGATGCGCGCGATGTTGCGCTCGACCTTGTCCATGTCGATGACGGCGCAGGGCGTGCCGTATTCTTTCGCGACGCGAGCGGCGAGGGGAGTGGTCATGTTCAGGCCTGTTCTATCTCTTCACGGAGCACTTCCAGCTCCAGCCAGCGGTCTTCGGCCGCCGCCAGTTCCTGCTGCGCCTTGGCGACGGCGGTGGAAACTTCCTCGAATTTCCTGCGATCCCTGGCGTAGAGGCTAGGGTCGTCAAGCAGCCGCTGCTGCTTCGCAATCTCTTCCTGCAGCTTCGCAATGGCCTTGGGCAGCGTTTCCAGCGCGTGCTTCTCATTGAAATTGAGCCGCCGCTTTGGTGCCGACGCCGGTGAGGGCGAGGGCGCAGCGGCCTTCGCTTCCTTTTTCTCAGGTGCAGTTGCTTTCGTTTCCTCGCGCTTCAGATCGGAGCCGCGCTGCGCGAGCATGTCCGAATAGCCGCCGGCATATTCGATCCATTGGCCATTGCCGTCGGGCGCGATCACCGAGGTCACGACGCGGTCGAGGAAATCGCGGTCGTGGCTGATCAGGATCACCGTTCCCTCGTAATCGCCGAGCATCTCTTCCAGCACGTCGAGCGTTTCGAGATCGAGATCGTTGGTCGGCTCGTCCAGCACCAGGAGGTTCGAGGGCTTCGCCAGTGCGCGTGCCAGCATCAGCCGGCCGCGCTCGCCGCCGGACAAGACTTCCAGCGGCGTGCGCATCTGCTCCCGCGCAAACAAAAAGTCTTCCATGTAGCTGACGACATGCTTCGGCTTGCCGCCGACCATCACATGGTTGCCGCGGCCGCCGGTCAGCGCTTCCGCCAGTGTCGATTTGGGATCGAGGCTTTCGCGATGCTGGTCCAGCGTCGCCATCTCGAGATTGGCCCCGAGCCGCAGGCTGCCGCCGTCAGGCGCGTCGGCACCGGTCAGCAAGTTCACCAGCGTGGTCTTGCCGGCGCCGTTCGGCCCGACAATGCCGACGCGGTCGCCACGCTGGATGCGGATGGAAAAGTTCTCGACGATGTTGCGATCGCCATAGGCCTTGCTGATGCCCTTCGCCTCGATCACGAGCCGGCCGGATTTCTCCGCCTCTGCCGCGGCGAGATTGGCGCTGCCGGCCGCGCCGCGATAGGCGCGCCGCTGCTCGCGGAGCGCAAAGAGATTGCCGAGCCGCTTGACGTTGCGCTTGCGGCGGCCCGAGACGCCATAGCGCAGCCAGTGTTCCTCGTTGACGATCTTGCGGTCGAGCTTGTGCTGCTCGCGCTCCTCTTCGGCGAGCACCTCGTCGCGCCAGGATTCGAAGGCGGCAAAGCCCCGGTCGATCTGCCTGATCTGGCCCCGGTCGAGCCAGGCGGTGGCGCGCGACAGATTGCTGAGGAAGCGGCGGTCGTGGCTGATCAGCACCAGCGCGCTGCGGCGGCCGTCCAGCTCGCCTTCCAGCCATTCGATCGTCGGCAGGTCGAGATGGTTGGTCGGCTCGTCCAGCAGCAGAATATCGGGCGAGGGCGCCAGCACCCGCGCCAGTGCCGCGCGGCGCGCTTCGCCGCCCGAGAGATTGGCCGGGTTCTCGTCGCCATCCAGGTCGAGCTGCTCGAGGAGATAACGCGCCGCGTAATGGTCATCGCCGGGGCCGAGGCCCGCTTCGACATAGGCGATCGTGGTCGCGTGGTCGGCGAAATCCGGCTCCTGCGGCAGATAGCGGATGGTCGCGCCGGGCTGCACAAAGCGGCTGCCATGATCGGGCTCGACCAGGCCGGCCGCGATCTTGAGCAGCGTCGATTTGCCGGAGCCGTTGCGGCCGATCAGGCAGACGCGCTCGGAGGGCGAGACCGAAAGCTCGACGCCCGTGAGCAGCGGCGTGCCGCCAAAGGTCAGCCGGATGTCTTTCAGCTGGATCAGCGGCGGCGCCATCGATCAGCCCTGGCTCGCCGCCGCCTGCTCGGCGCGACGGCGCTGGATGCGGCGGATGGTCTGGTCGAGCGCCGACAGGAAGGTGGAGCGGTCGCGGGGCGAGAAGGATTTCGGCCCGCCCGTGACCTCGCCCGACGAGCGCAAATCGGTCATCAGGTTCCGCACCGCGAGCGTCATGCCGATCGATTGTTCGGAAAACGGCTTGCCGTTCGGCGCGATCACCTCGGCGCCGGCCTTGACGCAGCGGCTCGCCAGCGGAATGTCCGCGGTGATGACGATGTAGCCGGGGCCCGCGCGCTCCGCGATCCAGTCGTCGGCGGCATCCATGCCGGAACCGGCCGCGACGCGCTCGATCAGCGCATCCTGCGGCACGCGAATGAGCTGGCCCGCGACCACGCTCACGGGCACGCCGAGCCGGAGCGCGACGCGATAAATCTCGTCCTTCACCGGGAAGACGTCGGCATCGACATAGATGCGGGGGGCTTTCGGGGTTTCCGTCATCGCCCCGCCTGTACTCCATCGGGCGGAAAATTGCGAGCAAAACGCTGATCTTGCCACGCGCCTCGGTTCGACTACCATTGCGCCCAGAAAATCACCAAAATCAGGGGAAACCCATGGGTCTGCAAACCTACCGCGTCTCGGCCTACAACACCTCAAAGTTCTCCGAGAACAAGATCCATGACGACGCGGTGGCGCGGAAGTATGGCTTCTCCGGCGGTCTCGTGCCGGGCGTCGATGTGATGGCCTATATGCTGCACATGCCGGTTGCGAAATGGGGCCGCGATTTCCTCGAGCGCGGCCTGATCGAGGCGCGCTTTGTCAAGCCGGTCTATGACGGCGAGATTGCCGAGGTGACCGCTATCGAGGAAGCCGGTGGCCTGACCATCGAGGTGCAGAGCAAGGGCGAGCTCTGCGCCACCGGCAGCGCCTCGCTGCCGGCCTCTCGGCCGTCCTTTTCGCTAGCCGATTACACCGCCGTTACCGCAGCGAGCCAGCGCAAGCCGGTGAGCACGACGTCATACGAAGTCGGCCAATGGCTCGGCGTCGAGCCTCGCCAATGGGCCGGCGAGGCGGCCAAGGAATATCTCGGCGACATCAGGGAAACCGACCCGATCTATGCGCGCGAGGGCCTCGGTCATCCCGGCCTGCTGCCGCGGGTCATGAACAGGGTGCTGGTCGATAACGCCATCCTCGGCCCCTGGATTCATGTCGGGACCAAAATGCAGCTACTCGCCGCCGGCAAGGTCGGCGACGAGCTCACCACGCGTGCGAAAGTGGTCGGCAATTACGAGAAGAAGGGCCACCGCTTCGTCGAGCTCGACGCGCTGGTGGTCGCCAACGGCACCACGCCGCTGGCGCATTGCTGGCACATCGCGATCTACCAGCCGCGCGAGCAGGCGGCGGCGTGAAGTCGAAATCGTCATTGCCGAGCTTAATGTTTAGTCCGGACAGATCACTGACGGGTGTTCGGAGACATAGCTGACACATCAAAATGAGCTGGATTGGTCTGATTCGGGAGGTCCGCTCCGCGCCGAAAGCGACCGAGATCTTGCAGTGACGGAGTATGTTGCGATGGGCCACAAGCAGCCCATGTTGGCGATCTCGACAGTCCCAGAGTGCACGCTCTAAATTTGCGATTCCGTTTTCGGTTCTGGGCTACTTTGTCCCAGGCGTGGCTCAGTCCCAGCCAGTAGCCGCTGAATGTTGGCACGATGGCGCACAATCACGTAAATGCTCCCTGCAATCACCAGTAACCGATAGGGCAACGGTTGCTCAAAGCCCCACATGAGGGCGATCGCAGTCAACGCCGCTAGCATCGAGCTAAGCGAAACAATCCGAAAAATAGCCAGCACAACGCCAAAAACCGTCGCAGCACCTAAACCTACTGGCCAGGACATCGCCAGCAACACACCGAGCCCCGTCGCCGCGGATTTGCCACCTGTAAAATTCAACCACATCGAACGGCCATGCCCCAACAACACGGCAAGTCCGGCCAGGCAAACAGCCCAAGGCACCCAGGTTTGCAGATCAAGCGCCGTCGGTGGCGTGACAGACGGCAATGTATAGAACCAGGGATAAAACCAGCGGGCAAAGACGATCGCCCCCGCACCTTTCAGCACATCTACCAGGAGCACCACCAACGCCGGCCATTTCCCCAGGGTTCGCAACACGTTCGTTGCCCCGATGGATTTGGAACCATGCTCTCGGATATCAATGCCCTTGAGCAGTTTCCCCGCCAGATAGCCCGTGGGCGTAGAACCGAGGAGATAAGCGATCGCCAATCCAACCACACTCGCTATCCAGAAAACCATGGGATTCACCTCGACGCTCTCCGCGAAGGCGGGGTGTCCAGTACGCTGCGGCCTCTCAGTGATACTCCAGCGCCTCTGGAATACTGGATCGTCCGCCGGAGCCTGTCATCGGGCGCGCGCTCGCGCGACCCGTTGGCGGACGATGACAGCGGAGTCGTGGCAAGCGAAGAAGCGTCGCACTAAGCCGCCTTCGCCTTGGCATCCTGGATCGCGCGCCAGACCTTTTCCGGCGTCAGCGGCATGTCGATGTGCTTGATGCCGTATTCGCCGAGCGCATCCACCACCGCATTGACGATGCAGACGAGGCTGCCGGCACAGCCGGCTTCGCCGCAGCCCTTGGTGCCGAGCGGGTTGCTCTTCGCCGGCGAGGGATGGTCGCCGACTTCCATCACCGGAATGTCCTCGGCCCGCGGCATGGCGTAATCCATGAACGAGCCGGTGATCGGCTGGCCGCTCGTATCGTAGTTGACCTCCTCCATCAGCGCCTGACCGATGCCTTGCGCGACGCCGCCATGGAGCTGTCCCGCGACGATCATCGGATTGACCACGGTGCCGAAATCATTGACGGCAGCGTAGCGCACGATCTTGATCACGCCGGTATCCGGATCGATCTCGACTTCGGCGACATGGCAGCCGTTCGGGAAGGTGGACGGCGTTTCCTTGGTGGCATGATCAACATCGAGCGAGTTCGGCGTGCCCTCCGGCATCTTGCCATCGCGCACGCGCTGCGCCACCTCCATGATCCCGATGGAGCGATCGGTGCCGGCAATGGTGAAGCGGCCGCCGGAAAATTCGATGTCGGCTTCGGAGGCTTCCAGGAAGTGCGCGGCCGCCTTCTTGCCCTTGTCGACCACCAGCGCGGACGCTTCGACAATCGCTTGTCCCGTCGCGGTGATCGAGCGCGAGCCGCCGGTGCCGTTGCCGAAGCGGACAAGATCGCTGTCGCCCTGTTCCAGCTTGATCTTGTCGAAGGGCACGCCGAGCTGCGAGGTCAGCACCTGCGCGAACGGCGTCGCATGGCCCTGGCCATAATCGAGCGTGCCCGTCGTCAGCGTCACCGAACCGTCGGGATCGAAGGTGATCTTGCCCAATTCGCCGCTCGGCGGCGC
>DATMNV010000169.1:0-2663 GCA_035568535.1 Bradyrhizobium sp. | reverse complement strand
CGTTGACGAAGCCGGCCGCGCAGCCGATCAGCGCGCCGCCCGGAAACGACAGGCGCGGCACGGATTGATAGCCGCCCTCGGTGATGGCGCGCGCGCCATAGGCGAGCCGCTTGCCGCCCTCGAAGGTGGCTCGGATCGCGGGATGGGTCTTGAAGCGCTGGAATTCCTCGAAGGGCGACAGATAGGGGTCGTCGTAGTTGAGGTGCACGACGAACCCGACGGAAACCAGATTGTCGTCGTAATGATAGAGGAACGAGCCGCCGCCGGTGGTGTTGTTCAGCGGCCAGCCCAGGGAATGCTGCACCAGGCCCTTCTGGTGCTTGGCGGGATCGATCTGCCAGACCTCCTTCAGGCCGATGCCGAATTTTTGCGGCTCGCTGTTCGCATCCAGCGAATATTTCGCGATCAGCTGCTTCGTCAGGCTGCCGCGCGCGCCCTCCGCGAACAGCGTGTACTTGCCGCACAGCTCCATGCCGCGCGTGAACGAATCCTTCAGCGAGCCGTCCCTGGCGATGCCCATGTCGCCGGTCGCAATGCCGCGAACGCCGCCCTTGTCGTCGTAGAGCACCTCAGTCGCAGCGAAGCCTGGATAAATTTCGACGCCCAGCGCCTCGGCCTTGCGCGCGAGCCAGCGGCAGACCTGGCCGAGCGAGCCGATGTAGTTGTGATGATTGCTCATCAAGGGCGGCATCATGAAGTTCGGCAGCCGGATCGCGCCCGCCCCGGTCATCCAGTAGAAATGATCGTCCCTTACTTGCGTCTTCAGCGAACAATCGGAATCGTCGCGCCAGTCCGGTATGAGCTTGTCGAGCGCGACCGGGTCCATCACCATGCCCGACAGGATATGCGCGCCGACTTCGGAGCCCTTCTCCACCACGACGATGTTGAGGTCACTGTTGAGCTGCTTCAGCTTGATCGCGGCAGACAGGCCGGACGGGCCGGCGCCGACGATCACGACGTCGAATTCCATGGATTCGCGCGGGGGCAATTCTTCGCTGCTCATGATCTCCTCCCGGCCCGGTTGGAACGTTTCCAACTTTTAGCGCATGACCCGCCAAAGTGTGAGCGGTTTGGCGATAAGGTCATGCGCCACTCGACAATTGGAGCGCGACCGGACGCAAAACCGGCGTCCACTTTTGCTGGTCGCGCTCCGTTGTTTCCGATTTTTGCCGTCAGGACAACCACCGAAATGCGTTTCATCACGGCGCAATGCGGCGTAAATTGACGCGATGTCGATGCCTGCGCCCGATCCCGCCCCCACTGTCGCGCAATTGCTCGCCTTCTATATGGAGGCCGGCGTCGATTGCGCATTGGGCGACGAGCCGGTCAACCGCCTCGCCGACCCCGATCTCGCCCCTGCCCCGCCGCCCCGCGAGGCGCCGCCGCAGCTGGTCGCAAGACCGGTGCCGGCCGCCCCCATGCTCAGCGGGTTCGCCGAGCCGGCACCGGCACCGGATGCGGCGATCGCCTCCGCACGCGAGCTTGCGCGCACCGCGCCGACGCTGGAGGTGCTGCGCGAACTCCTGGAGAAATTCGACGGCTGCGCACTGAAATCGACCGCCTCCAGGCTCGTCTTCGCCGATGGCAATCCGAAGGCGCGCATCATGTTCGTTGGCGAAGCGCCCGGGCGCGATGAAGACATCGAGGGGCTGCCGTTTGTCGGCCGCTCCGGAAAACTGCTCGACCGCATGATCGCCGCGATCGGGCTCGACCGCAGCAAGGTCTATATCGCCAATGTCATTCCATGGCGCCCGCCCGGCAACCGAACGCCGACGCCGCAGGAGACGCAGATTTGTCTGCCCTTCATCCAGCGCCAGATCGAGTTGGTCGATCCCGAGGTGCTGGTGACGCTCGGCAATCCCTCGACCCAGACCCTGCTCGGCACGCGCGAGGGCATCATGCGCACCCGCGGCAAATGGTTCGACTACGACACCGGCACGCGCACCATCCGCGCGCTGCCGACGTTCCATCCCGCGTATCTGTTGCGTTCGCCGTCCTACAAGCGGATGTCGTGGCAGGACCTGCGCGCCATCGCGAAGGCGATCGCGCCAGCTTGAACTGATCGGCCTCTTCGTCCCGCTTGGCAAGACGTCAATCCTCCACGAGCAGACCATCACCATGGACGTACCAGTCAGCACGTGACGACCAGTGAGCATGCCGGTCAGGTGCAGCGCCAAGCGGTTCATCGAAGGCGCCAGCATGAACGATCGCCTCTCGCCCGCTGCGGGTCAGGTGCGGCATGGGACTGCCGCACTTCTTGCAGAACGCGGTGGCAAAGCTCTGCGCCTGGGGCAGGTCGAAGCGCACGACTGACGTCTCGCCTCGAACCCAGCGAAGCGCTGAGGCCTCTACAACCACCTCGCAGGAATGGGCTGTGCCGGTCGCCTTTCGGCAACGCGAACAATGGCAGTTGAGGAAGTGGCCGAGTGGTTCCTCGACCTCAAACGCGACTTCGCCACACAGGCAGCTGCCTCGAAAAGCCACCATTCTTTTGCCTCCCGCAGGCTCCCTCACTGCCCCTTCGGCCGCACGATGGCCCAGCCGATTCGCAACAGCGGCTGCCTACCGTTCACCAGCCATTCGAAGGCGCGCGGCACTTCCGGTGTAAGGCCGGGAAAGCGCTGGGCTATTTCAGGAGGCGGCGCGCCTGAGGTGTCGGAGGC
>DATMNV010000168.1:0-2036 GCA_035568535.1 Bradyrhizobium sp. | reverse complement strand
TCGTTTGGGCAGGCGCCGGACGCAATGCCCGTGTACGGCACCATGGCCTCGCGCTTCAACGACGACGGCGTCACGGCGCTGTACCAAGCCATGCTGCCGCGCCTGACGGAGCAGGGCCTGAAGTTGGGCCCCGCAAAGCTGCCGCGGGTCGCCGTGAAGGCATCCTCGCGCGGCCGCGCCATCGTGCCGTCCGGGCGCGTGCGCTATCTGGCCGAGATTGCCGAATCGCTGCGCGAGTTTCATCAATTCATCGCACGCCAGTCGCGCATCGCGCGCGAGCGCCAGTCGCTGCGCACCGCCAAAGCCTTGTTTTCGGCCTCGGGCCGTCCGCTCGCGGGCTTCGATGAGCTGATCTTGGCCAAAGACACCGAGCTCGACTCAGGTGCAGCCAAGCTCCTCGAGCAATGGCCGAAGACGCAGGAGCTGTACGCGCAGCCCGAATACGTCGTGAAGATTCGCGGCAAGGAAATTCGCACCCAACTCACCAGCGACTCGCTGTCGGGCACCAAGATCCGCAAGGTGTCGCTGCCGCGGTACGAGGATGACGGCGAGGTGCTGCGCTTCCTGCTCAAGGAAAACGTGCCCGGTTCTTATCCCTTCACCGCCGGCGTGTTCGCCTTCAAGCGCGAGGGCGAGGATCCGACCCGCATGTTCGCCGGCGAAGGCGATGCCTTCCGCACCAATCAGCGCTTCAAGCGGGTGTCCGAGGGAATGCCGGCGCACCGCCTGTCCACCGCCTTCGATTCGGTGACGCTGTACGGGTGGGATCCGGACCTGCGCCCGGACATTTACGGCAAGGTCGGCAATTCCGGCGTTTCCATCGCGACGCTCGATGACATGAAGGTGCTGTACTCGGGCTTCGATCTGTGCGCGCCGACCACCTCGGTGTCGATGACCATCAATGGTCCGGCGCCGATGATTCTCGCGATGTTCATGAACACCGCGATCGATCAGCAAATGGAGAAGTTCCAGCGCGAGAACGGCCGCGAACCGACCGCGGGCGAAGCGCAGAAAATCAAGGCGTGGACCCTGTCGACGGTGCGCGGCACGGTGCAGGCGGACATACTGAAGGAAGACCAGGGCCAGAACACCTGCATCTTCTCGACCGAGTTCGCGCTCAAGATGATGGGCGACATGCAGGAATATTTCGTGCACCATCAGGTGCAGAACTTCTACTCGGTCTCGATCTCCGGATACCACATCGCCGAAGCGGGTGCGAATCCCATCTCGCAGCTGGCGTTCACGCTCGCCAACGGCTTCACCTACGTCGAGTCGTACCTCGCCCGCGGCATGCACGTCGACGACTTCGCCGGGAACCTGTCGTTCTTCTTCTCGAACGGCATGGATCCGGAATACTCGGTGATCGGCCGCGTCGCGCGGCGCATCTGGGCCGTGGCGATGAAGAACCGCTACGGCGCGAACGAGCGCAGCCAGAAGCTCAAGTATCACGTGCAGACTTCCGGCCGCTCGTTGCACGCGCAGGAGATGGCGTTCAACGACATCCGCACCACGCTGCAGGCGCTGTGCGCCATCTACGACAATTGCAACAGCCTGCACACGAATGCCTATGACGAGGCGGTGACCACGCCCACCGAGGAGAGCGTGCGCCGCGCCATGGCGATACAGCTCATCATCAACCGCGAATGGGGCTTGGCCAAGAACGAGAATCCGAACCAGGGCAGCTTCATCATCGACGAGCTGACCGATCTGGTCGAAGAGGCGGTGCTCAAGGAATTCGACGCGATCTCCGACCGCGGCGGGGTGCTCGGCGCCATGGAAACGGGCTATCAGCGCGGCAAAATTCAAGAAGAGTCGCTGTTCTATGAGCGGCAGAAGCACGACGGCTCATTCCCCATCATCGGCGTCAACACGTTCCGCAAGCCGGAAACCGAGGAGGCACCGGCGGTGGTGGAACTGGCGCGCTCCACCGATGCCGAGAAGCAGTCGCAGCTCAAGCGTCTCGAGACATTCAAGCACACCCATGCCGGCCGGTCGGCGCAGCTGCTCGAGCGCCTGCGGCGCACGGTGATCGAGAA
>DATMNV010000167.1:0-14948 GCA_035568535.1 Bradyrhizobium sp. | reverse complement strand
TCTCGCGTTCTGCGATCATCCTGTAGGCCAATTTTCTTGTCCCTGTTTCTCGCCTACCCCGGCGCCTGATGTCCGATCCAACCGGCAGGCTTTGGCCGCAATTCGCCGACAGCGTGGCGATTTGGTGGAGTCACGACGTATTGTCGGCGGACGACAAAAGAGCGGCGTCGAGGCCGCTCCTTCGCATTGCGCGTCAGTAGGGATCGTAGGCGTAAGCGCCGTAAGGTCCGTACGGGCCGTACGGACCGGGTCCGACAACGACGCCGACCGGACCGACGCCGACGGCAACACCCACCGGTGCCGGCTCAACGACGACATAGCCACCATAGGGCATGCGCGCAAAACGGCCGCTATTATAGGGCCCGCGCACGCCGTAGCCGCCGGTCAGGTAGTGCGAATTCGGATAGTTGAACCCGATCATGCCGGGTTCCTGGTTGACCTCCTGTGCCATCAGCGGGGTCGCTAGCGCGATCGACAGCACCGCTGCGGCGCCGAGCAGTTTGAGCTTCGTCATCGGTCTCCTCCATGTGACTTCAGAAACTGCAACGGCGCGAGGCGAGGAGCTGTTCCACCGCGATCTTCAAGCCGGCGTGAGCTATTTGCCGCAGGCCGGGACATCCGCGCGGCTTGCGTTAACCTTGCTCACATTTGCAGCAATTCCCGGAAACGTGGAACTAACCTTCGGCTGTTAGTGTGAGTTCCATTCACTGCTTAAGTAACGATTTACCATTGAGGCTTTGATGTTCAGGTTGTTGATTGTGGCCGCCATGCTGCTCTCGGCGAGCCAGGTGCTGGCGCATGGCAGCGAGTCCTCTGCTCCCCCACCGCCGAAAAAAGGACCCTCGCCCGCGCCGGCGAACGTCATCCAGACCGACAAGGGGGCGATGCTGACCGATACGAAGGGCATGACGCTTTACTATTTCGATCGCGACGACAGCGGCAACAAGTCGAATTGCAACGGCAAATGCAATGAACGCTGGGTTCCGCTGACGGCGTCGAAAGACGACCAGCCGACCGGCGATTTCACCGTGATCACGCGCGACGATGGCAGCAAGATGTGGGCCTATCGCTATCGTCCGCTCTACACCTCACAGGCCGACAAGGCCCCGGGCGAGGCCAACGGCGCCGATGCGTCCACGCAATGGCACATCGCGCGGCCGGCGTTCTGAGCTAGCGCTGCCGCTGCGCGAGATAGAAGCCTGACAGCACCGTGACGAGGCCCGCCGCCTGCAACGCGCTCGGCGGCTCGCCGAGCACGAGCCAGCCGACCAGCAAGGCAAGCGCCGGCACGATTGCGGGGAAGACGGCGGCGCGTCCGGCGCCGAGCAACTGCACCGAATAGGCGAAGAGGTAGAGTGCCGCGGGGCCGGCCAGGATGCCCTGCCCGATCGCCTGCAGTGCGTTCTCGCCGAGGCCGACTGCTGCGAGATGCTCGAGGCCGCCCGATGCCACATAGACCGGCAGCAGCACCAGCGAGAGCACGTTGATGACAGCAGCCGCAGACAGCGCGGAGACGCGCCAGAAGCGAAGCAGCGTGCCGAAGCCGGCGAACATGAAGCCGGTGAGGACGAAGATCAGGTCGCCCAGCACCCCGCTTTGCCCGATATGGCCGATCGACTCCAGGCCGATCACGGCAAGGCCGGCAACAATGACGAGCGCGCCGGCAAAGCGCGACAGCGAGATGCGCTCACGCAGCAATGCCGCGGCGAACAACAGGCCACCCAGCGTCGCGCAGGAAGGCTGGATGACGCTGCCATGCCCCAGCGGCACAAACAGAAAGCCGCTGTAACTGATGATGGAGAACACCGGTCCGCCCAGCACCATCAGCGCAAGCCCGCGGCTCCATCCGATGCCGCAGAGATTTTTGAGACCGGAGCGAACGACGAGTGGGAGGAACGCGATGCCCGACCAGACATAACGATGCATCAGCAGGTCGGCGGGCGAAAGCCCCGCTTTCAGGCCGTGGCGGGTCGCGGCAAAGCCCAGCGCCCAGAACAGCGCCGCGCCCACGCCGCATGCGACCCCGAGCAGGGCCGGCGTCGCATCTGATTTTGGGGCGAGGACGTCAGTACCGCCGGAGGGCTCGATCATCGCCGACGCTTACGCGACGGCAACCAGTCGCTCAACCCATCGACACGCAAGGCTGACGCGAACAGCACGCCGCCCGGCAATGCGAGCGGCGACCGTTGCGATCAGGCGATATTGCTAGTGGCGGTCGTTGACGAGGACGACCGGCGCCGTCGACTCGACCGGCTTGCTGGTATCGGCGGTGACCGTCTGCGTTGCCGTTGAGGTGGTCTGGGGTGCCGGCGTGGGCGGCGCGGTAGTAGCGACCACCTGCTGCTCGGTGCTGGCTTCGCGGTTCCAGTCGCAGGCGGCAGCGGATTGAGCGGCAAAAGCAACAGCCGCAAAGGCGGTAGCAACGACGAGCTTTCTCATGACCGGGCTCCTCTGTTGGATGCATGCTTATAGCACGATCGGGGCCGTTCCGGAGCGCGCAGCATATCACGAACGCGTAAGGCGGAACGCCTCACCCCGGCTCGCCATTGCCGGACAGGATCTGCGCCGCGCCGCCGAGGCCGCGCCGAAAGGCTTCGTCGAAGGTGACACCGCGAAACCGCCAGCGGTGCGGTTGCCCGCGAAAATCCATCTGCCATTCGCTGATCCAGCCCAAATCCTCATCACTCCACACCAGATGCCCGCGCAGCAGGACGTCACCTGATACCGCCGGCGCGAGCGTCGCGGGTGGCGCCGTCATCAACTCCGCCACCCCAACGTTCGCCTTCTCCAGCGCCGCAGCGCTGGGCAGCGCGACCGCCATCCCCCGCTTCAGGGCCGCGGAAAGCAGGGAATCGCGCTGCAGGTCGGACTGCCTGGCATCCGAAGTGACGATGTATTGCCGCGCCCCCTGCTCCATCTCGATGAGGATGCCGAGGCCAGGCCGGGGCGACGGCCAGGGTTTCAGGCCAAGCACCGCCAGCGCATCGTCGATCTTGTTCTCGTCGAAGTCGACAAGGAGGTCGTAAGGCCGGTCGCGGGTTCCCTGCTCGTCGCGCTTGGGCTTGCCGGACATCTGGTCGTGATAGTCATAGGCTTTGACGAATTCGCCGGCCTTGGCCTTATACGACGCCAACCGCGAATCGCCGGCCAGTTGCAGCGCGCCGGAGACCTTGATGAGCACGTCCTCGAGGCAGGCGGCGAAGCCGATGGTGCGGTTGGCCTCGCCCTGGCCGGTGACGATGGTCTGCGCGCGGTAGAGATTGTCCGCCGCGACAGTGGCGGCGCAGCAGGCGAAGGCCATGGCCAGCACGACGAGGCCGATGACGCCGCCAAAGCGTTTCGACTGCCATCCCATCCAGACCCGGTCCCTCCGACGGCTTCTCGCGATTGTAAGCGCACCACCCCAATCCACGCCACGCCGAAATCGGCCGCAATGTCATCCAAGTTTCAGAATAATTCGTCCTCACGATAGACTTGAACCGATTCGGCGGACGGTCTCATTTCATTAGAGGGGTTGCTGATGGCATTTTTCAAGCGTGAGCTCAGCCCGGTCGAGCGGTTCGAGACTGCGCTGAAACTGAAGCAAACCGAGCGCGAGAAGCTCGCGGTCCGCCTGGGCCTCGCCGACAAGGCGCTGGCCGAGCAGCGCGCCACGGCCGAGAAGCTCGCCGTAAGCGGTGCCAGCAATGCGAGGCTCGAAAAGGCCGAAGCGAAAATGCGCGCCGACGAGGATCGTGCGCGAATGCTGCGCGCGGAGGTCGCCGACATCGACGAGCAGATCGTCTCGGCCGAACGCGCTCTCGCCGAGGCAACGGCCCAGCGCGACCGCGAGCTTTTGGCCGACCAGATCGAGGCGCTTGCCGCAAGCATCGAGCGCGCCGTTCCCGGCTTTGGCGCCGGCGCCACGGCGCTGGTCGACGCCGTCACCAGGGCCGCGACGCAGATCGCCGAAGCCACGCAGTTTTCCGCAAGCGTCGATGCGGTGCGCCGCGAGGTGCTCTCGGCTGCGGATCTGGTGTGCTGGGAATTGCGGACGCTCGCGGTGCGCACGCGCGCCGGTAATGCGAATGCAACATTGGCGGTACCACCCGCGGCAGCGCAGGCGCCTTCCGCCGGCGTCGAGCGGCAGATGATCTACACGCTCAACCCGCTGCTCTGGCGGGAAGGCAGTGAGGTCAAGACCGCGCCGGCCTTTGCGATGGTTGCGCTGCCCAAAGCGCTGTTGCCGGTCGCCCTGCGGCACCAGCATGCGGACTATCTCAATGCGAGGCGCGTGCAGACGCTGATGCATGTCCATGGCAGCGGCGAAGCGAAGGCGGAGCCCGCCGTCGACGACCCGCAGCTCGTCGACCTCGATGCGCTCGCCATCGAGGTGCAGCAGGGCGCGCAGGCCAACGTCGCGTGAGCCCGCATCCCCACCAGATTCCACACGCGTCGGCCCTAACCTCTCCACGCCTTCGCCTTGCTTTGGTCAAACCGCGCTGGAGTCGTGGTGCAGGGCCGGGTTCGCCCGAAATAGCGTAAGCGCGTACGCCCTTCTGGGCGGATGACATTGGACTAATCAGGGGACGGCAATGCAATCCACGCTGGACTCCAAGAATGATCCGCACGACGTGCTGGAGATCGCGCCCGACGTCGTTTTGGTCGCCCGCGCCGCGGCGGGTTTTCCGTCGCTCGCGCCCGATGCAATGGGGCAGCCGTTCGACCGCCAGCCCAACATGGGATCCGGCTTTGCCGCCGCGCACGCGCCCGAGGTCGACACGACGTTTCGCGCCAGCGATGTCCATGAAGGCGTCCGGCCGTCGCGCCGATGGGTCAGAACCGCCTCGGTGGCTTTCCTGCTCGCGCTCGTCAGCGCGTTCGCTACCGCCGCCTGGGAGCGCTATGGCGACGTGGCGCAGGCGATGGTCGCGGATTTTACCCCGCGGACCATCATCCCGGACCTGACTTCATGGCTGCCGTCACAGCGGGACGCGACTGCCGCGCAGCCGGACGCTGCTGCCCCGCAGCCCGCCGTGGCGGATCAAGCCGCTGCGCCGCCGGCCGCGGCTCAGGCCGCCGATAGCGCCGCGCCGGCGCTGGCAGCCCAGCCTCAGGACTCCGCGCAGACGCTGCAATCAATGTCGCGCGACGTTGCAAGCCTCACGCAGCAGATCGGAGAACTCAAAGCCAGCATCGCGCAGCTGAAGGCGGCCCAGGAGCAGCTGTCACGCGACGTGGCCGGCCGGGTTGCCGAGGCGAAACCCGCCGAGCCGAGGCTGGCCGAGCCGCGTCCCAAGCAACTTGGCGCGCCGCCGCGACCGCTTGGCACGCTGGTCCAGCACAAGCCGAAACCGGTCGCCTATCCGGCGCCGCAAGCCGCGGCCGCGCCACTGCCGCCGCCCGTGGCCGCGCCGCCTCCAGTGCAGCTCGCGCCAGCGCAGCCGGACGGCGATCCGGTGGTGCGGCCTCCGATGCCGGTACGATAATTGCGCTAGAGCATGATCCGGAAAAGTGTGTAGCGGTTTTCCCTCGCGACAAACGCGTAGCGTTTGCGCGGAGATCATGCTCAATCAAAAAGCTAAAGCGCGGTGACGATTCAACCTAATCTCATCGCGCTTTAGCGCTGCGGGACCGGCGCCGGCGGTCGCAGCGATGCGCTTGATTTCGAAGACGTCGCGGCAGCGTGTTTCGCCGCGGCGCTGCGTGAGCGGCCTCGCGACGCATCGTCAACGGATTCGAGGTAGGAAGCGAGCTCCCAGGCCGCGCTCGAATTGCTGGCATAATGCTGCTGCAGGAAAAGGTAAAGCGTCAGACGGAAGCGGCCTTTGCTCAGTCCCCGCGCGCCGTGGTGGCAGGTCGCGCAACTCTCGGAAAACAGTCTCACACCCGATTTGCCCGCGTCGAGATTTTCGGCTCGTGCGGCACCTCCGGCCAAGAGCACCGCAACGCCAAGCGTCAGGAGAACCTGTCTCCGCAATATCACCTTCATCGTGCCCCGCAACGATTGCCCTTCCTCGCTCCAAATTAGAGCGCAAGCCTGTCAAAATGACGGCCGAAGCGTCGAAGGGACGATTTAAATCCGCAGGTCCTCAGGCACGCTGCCGAACCGCCTCAGCACGGTCGTGGTGGACTCCGGATAGCCGGTGCGGACAAAGGCCACCGCACCGGCATGGCCGAACACCTTCCAGTAGCCCTTGGCGCGCTCGATCGCGGCGGCCGGACTCGCGCATTTGAACGCTTCGCCCGTGACGAGACCTTCATCCGTCAGGTCGATCGGCATGGCGATGAACTGGGCGATTTCCTCCATCGGCCCCTCCCTGATTTTTGTCGCAAGTCAACGCCGATTTGCGGGGCGCGGGTTGACCCAAATCAATGGCATTTGCGCCGGACGCCGCCAAGTAGTTGCAGCGCGGCAATCACGCCCATTCAGGGAGATAGTTCGGGACGGGCTGCTTGAAAGATCGATCGGAACCCAACATGATGCTGATATTCCGCGTCCGATCTGGCGCGCAAGAAAATCATGTGAGGAAACCCCGATGCTGGAGCGTGCTCTGCCGTTCAAACACCCAGAGATCACCGCGGGACAAAGGCTCGCCCTCCGTAAGCCAGCGGAAACGATAGCGGGACTTCGCGATTTCAGGGATCGTTTGCTGCGGCTGCTTCGTTTCCTGGGCGAGTTCATCGCACGGGGTGGGCCTCTTTCGTAAGTTACCAGAGGAGAACAACAGGCTTGACCGACTTCAGTTTACTTTCTTCCACCGAGCTCGCCGACCGCATCGCGATCGTGCGCGACAATATCAGGCAGATCACCGAACAGGCGGCCGCGCAATCCGGCGCCGCCGACGAAGAACGCAACGCCGAACGCCTCTCGATCCAGAACGAGGAGCTCGAAGGTCTGCTCAAGGAGCAGGAGCGCCGTTCGCGCAAAGAATGATGGCCTTCTGGACGCGACGGCAAATCCGCGACACAAGAACGAGACGGCCCCAGTCCGGTGCCGCTTCGCGTCCTTCTCGACTTCGTCAAGAAATGACGGAAGCGGCCGATGATCCGGCAAGCCGCGCTGGGGCTCGCCTGTTACGTCCGGTGAAACACCAGCGCGCGAATTTCGATGCTCTCGCGCGGCGCCGCATCCGCCGGCGTGGTCGGATCGACAAAGGCCGTGTGCGGCCCAAAGCGCGTGCGCCCGTCGGTCAGCGAGTCATAGCACTTCAGGAGCAGCGCTTCGTCGGGCGTCATCTCGGGGAAATAGAACCAGCGATGGTTCGGATTGTATTTCACCGAGTAGGTCTCGCCGCTCCGATTCGGATAGATCAGGTCTGAGGCAACGAGGTCGTCCGGCGCGACCGTGGTGCCGTCGGCCATGGCGAGCGGCGCGTCGCGCACCGGCCCGCGGACCGGCCGCCACAGATTGACCACCTGCACGCGGCCTTTCAAAAGTTCGTCGGCCTCTTCAGGCAGATGCTCGCGCACCCGGTTTGCTCCCGACGTCACGGTCTGATCGACATGGACGCGCGTCGCCGGCTGACGCGGGCCTGCGCCGCGGATGTCGGCCGCGCCGTCGACCCGCCTGCGCACGGTGTGATCGAAGATGAGGACGCGATCTGCTTTCAGCGCGGCGCGCATGAAGGCTTCGACGGCCGGATAGTAGACGCGCTTGATCTCGGCTTCGTCGTAGAAATTCTTCACGCCGGTCGGGTGCTTGACCAGCTCAAAGCCTTCCCGATCGAGCGAGAAGGTCTTGGCGATCAGGCGGCCGTCGAAGATCGGCACCTGGTGCGGCTCCGGCAGATTGGTCGATTTCGGCTCGCCCGGTGGCGGATCGAAGGCGTAGGTGCGCGGTTTGCCCGTGGTCGGCGCCAGATAGTTCAGTTCGGCAGTTACGAAAGGAAGCGATTCTATTCTTGTTTCTTGCAGGCCCATTTGCCTCTGCTCCCGTTGGTTGAGGGATCGCCTTAATGTTTGCCGGCGGGCCCTGCCCGGCAAGCGCTTCCACGAAATAGCAACGTTGCGGTCGCCGCATGGGCCGGGCAAAGAAAAAACCCCTCGCCGGGCGGCAGCCGCCCGGACGGTTGTTCTCGACCTTCACGGAGACGCGAGCGGACGTGCGTTCCCGTCAGCCGACCACGACTTCACTGATCTGGATCACCGGCGCGATATCGGTATAATTCGGGATATCGCCCATGATCTCCTTGCCGTGCTTGCCCATGCCGGTCTGGAAGGCCTCGAGCGAGTCGCAGAAGATGTGGCACATGCCGACATAGGTCGCCGGCGCGCCGGGCGCGCCGCCGGCAAGCCCCTTGTCCACCGTATAGTACTTGCAGGCGTCGCCCAGGCGGTCCTTCACCAGCGGCATGTGCTTGTCGCGATAATAGCTGTGGTCGAAACGCGCACCTTCCTTGTTCGGATACATGACGCTGACCTTGAACATGACATACTCCCTCGGGTGATCTCGCCGACTGCCTGCGGCGTTCAGCCGGACTTTGCGTCAGCTTTGCCGTTTCCGCAACTCCCGAACCCGCCCCACGCGCGCGCCTGGCGATGACAAGATTGTCAGCTTTGATGCGGGCCGCGCATCATCTTCATGGCCTCCTCGATATGGCGCCACTCGCGCGCCTCCTCGGCATCGCCACGACTTTCGCAAGCCAGTGCTTGCTGCGCGGCCTGTGCGATCGCCGCGGGCCCGTGCTTTTCGAACATCTGGCGCGCGATCGTATGAATCTGCGTTTCCGACGTCATATGGCTCTCCCTGGTTCGGTTGAAGCCACGGCAACCGGTCCTTTGCGGTTGCCGGGCGCCCTACAAACGGTTCGAAGCGAGCTCTCGTTCCTTGCCAGTCCAAAACATTGGCGGCTACGCCACCTTTTCCCTCACCACCGCGGCGGCCATCGGCGTATATGCATGCCATTCAAAGCTCAAATGCCGGCGGATCGAACCAGTTGGTGAGTGCCAGACCGCCATCGACAGTGATCGAAGCTCCCGTCGCGTAAGCGGAGATACGGTTCGACAGTACCGCGAGCGCCATCGGCGCGAGGTCTTCGGCCTGGCCGATGCGGCCGAGCGGAATATGTTTGGCGAGCGATGGATCGGCAACAAAGCCGCCGGCTGCGATCGCGCCTGGCACCAGTGCATTGACGCGGATGTTGTAGCGGCCGAGCGTCTTGGCCAATTCCTTTACCAGCATCGCCATTGCCGCCTTCGCGCTGGAGTAATGCGGCAAATTGCGCGGCGTGCCGGCATGCAGCGAGGTAAGCCACAGGAACGAGCCGGGCTCCTTTGCCGCGATCAGCTTTCGCGCGAGCTCACGCGAGAGATGAAAGCCGGCATCGATGTTGACCGCATGCATCTGTTTCCAGGTCTCTTCGCTCACGGCAAAGGCGTGATCGGCTTCGCGCCGCGGCGGCGAGGCCGAATGAACGAAATGGGTCACGCGGCCGAGGGTCTTCTCGGCATGCGCCAGCAGCGCGTCGCAGACGGCGCGATCGGCGAGGTCGCCGACAAAGGGCACGGCAAGCTCCGGCCGGGACGAGGCTTTGATCGCAGCCGAAACCCGCTCCTCGCTGATATCGGCGAACTCCGTGCGCACGCCCTCGCCGACCAGCGCCTGCGCGATCGCGCGGCCGATGCCGTTGCCGGCGCCGGTGACCAGCGCAGCCTCACGGGCGGGATCGAAGGCAGGGTTGAACAGGCTCATGGGTCGGGACTCCTATGCCGCGGGTTTTGCGGCGGCCGGTAATCAACCTCAGTCCCACCACTGGCGTCAAACGCCCAAATCTGGTGTGCGCCTGCGCCCGCCGCAACGGAATTGCGATCGAACCTGCGGCGCAGTGAGGGCGTCTTCGCGCCGCCTGCTGCCCCAATTGGACTCTCTTCTCGCCGCATTTTTTGGGTAAGCCCTCGGCCAGGATCGAGGGGAACCCGCATGAAGAAAACACTCGCGATTGCGGCACTGGCGCTGCCGCTGATTTCTTCGCAGGCGCGCGCGGATGAACATCGCGGCGGCGACGCCGCACTCGGTGCGTTGTCGGGCGCGGTGGTGTTTGGACCGATCGGCGCCATCGCGGGCGCGGCCGTGGGATACACCGCCGGGCCATCGATCGCGCATTCCTGGGGCTTTCGACGCTCTCATTCGGCCGCGCAGCGGACAAGACCGACGCGACAGGACGCGGCCCAGGCGACGGGCGCTCCCGCGGCGGCGACAACGCCGGCAGCAGCGCCCGCAGCAGCGCCGGTTCCACTGCCGGCCCCCCGGACCGCCTCTTCGGCTCCTCCGGTTCAGGGCTTCGAATAGCGCCCTCTCGCGGCGCGCATCAAATTCTCAACGACTGGCACCAAGCCACCGATTCCTGACAGAGGTTTTTGAATCCGGTTTCAGCGGTCAGCCGGCCTCAAGAAAAAATCAAGCTGCTCTCAAGGCAAAATCCACGCGCCCTCAGAGTCTTTGGGCCCGCACGCGACCATGCTCGGTTCACCTCACGTGTGAACCAGGAGCATGTTTTCAAATGGCCAGACTGATTGCGCTTCTCTACGGCATATTGTGTTACGCCTTTTTCTTCATCACGTTCCTCTACGCCGTTGGCTTCGTCGAGAACCTCCTCGTCCCCCGGACCATTGACGTCGGCCCGCAGGCGCCTGTCACGGAAGCGCTGATCATCAACCTGATCCTGATGTCGCTGTTTGCGATCCAGCACAGCGTCATGGCGCGTCCGCAGTTCAAGCACTGGTGGATGCAGTTCGTGCCGAAGCCGGTCGAGCGCAGCACCTATGTGCTGTTTGCGACATCGGCGCTGGCGCTATTGTGCTGGCAGTGGCGGCCGATCACAGCCGTCGCCTGGCATGTCGAGAGCCCAATGGCGGCCAATCTTTTGATCGGCTTGTCGCTGTTCGGCTGGCTGCTCGTGCTGACCAGCACCTTCCTGATCAATCATTTCGAATTGTTCGGGCTGCATCAGGTGGTCAACAACTTCTCCGCCCGCCAGATGCCGCCGATCCGGTTCCGCACGCCGCTGCTCTACAAATTCGTGCGGCATCCGATCTATCTCGGCTTCATCATCGCGTTCTGGGCGGCGCCGACCATGACCGCGGGCCACCTGCTGTTTGCGGCAGTGACCACGGCGTACATCTTTGTCGGCATCCTGCTCGAGGAACGTGATCTCGTGGACCTGTTCGGCGACGACTATCGCCGCTACCGGCAGCAGGTGGCGATGCTCGTGCCCTGGCGCCGGTCGGCCTGACGCCGCGCCGTCTCCGCCAAGCCATCTCAAAACGATCCGGGTTCGCGCCGCCGAGCCCGGATTGTCTCATGAACCTCAATTCGAGAATTTCCTTCATGACGAATCCAGACCATCTCTCCCGTGGCCGGAAAGGCTGTGTCATCGCCCTGCACTGCTCGCTCGGCTCGGGCCGTCAGTGGAGCCAATTGAGCCAATTGCTCGGGCCCGACTATCAGGTGATCGCTCCCGATATTTCCGGCTATGGCGACAATCGCATCTCTTACGACCTGCCGACGACACTCGCGGAAGAAACCTCGTTTCTCGACAGCCGCATCGATCAGGCGATCGGCCCCATCCATCTCGTCGGCCATTCCTACGGCGGCGCGATCGCCTTCAAGATCGCGACCGCCTCGCGCTTCGACCGTCGCGTGCAGAGCCTGACCTTGATCGAGCCGGTGTTGCCGACACTGCTCGACGACAATGCCGCCGATCGGCGGCTGCATGACCGCTTCGCCAAACTGGCGCGCGAGATCTGTAACGACCTCGCGCAGTCGATGGGCATTGAGGCGACCGACAAGTTCATGTCGTTCTGGAAAGGCTCGGAGCCGGCTGAACAATTGCCACCCGAGGTGCGGCTGCGCATGATCGAACGCATCGAGAAAATCGCCTTCGATTTCACCGCGGCCTTTCTGGAAAGAAACGTGGCGGGCGCCGCCGCCTCGCTGCGCGTGCCGACGCTGTTGCTCTCCGGCGGATTGTCGCCCTATCTCACCCAGCGCATCGTCGAGCGGCTCGCCTCGACCATCGCGGGCGCGCAGTCCTATCATTTCCCGGCGGCCGGGCACATGCTGCCGATCACGCATGCCGGGCTGGTCAACCCGAAAATCGCCGCTCACATCCTGCGCGCGGACGATCTCGCTGGCGTTCATGTGCCGGAGAGTTCGGCGCTCACAGCAGCCTGGCGTTGACGAACAAGGCGCGCACCGCGTTGGTCGCCTGCACCGCCAGCATGGCGTTGGCAGCCGCGCGCTCGAGCGAATCGACGGCATCGTCATGGAGCGCGCGGAACTCCATCCATTCGATCGAGCTCAGCGTGGTGAGGAATTGATAGGCTTGGCCGACGGTCGCGATCGCAACCGTCTTGCCGTTCAGGCGGATCCTGAACGTTGAGCGCAGCGGCGTCTCCGAGCTCGACGCCAGGCTGTCAGGAGCAAAGAAGGTCACGATTGCGAAGTTGTGCGCTGCGCGGTCTGGCTTGCGGAAAGGCTCGGCACCACGACGAGGTGCGTGATTTCGCCGTTGTCGTAGGCCTTGCGGAAGCGCTCATAGTCGCGGATTGACACGCAACCGTTGGAATCCCCTTCGGGCCCAAGCATGAAGCTGTGCACAAGCAGGCCGGCGCGGCCGAGCGTGCTGCCGTCCACGGGCAGCATGCGCAGCGCGGGGACGCCGTGGAACAGACGTTCGCGCGGCTTCAGCTCGTAGGTCGCGGGCGGCGTGGCGCCGACCATGCGCTGGTCGACGTGCTCGGGATCGTCCCTCAGATTGCCCAGGCCCGAATGCGCTTCCAGGCGCGATCCGTTCGGCAGGTAAACCGCATGCGCCGAGATGTCGTAGACCGCTGTCTGATTGTCGTAGCCGAGTGCAGCAAGGTCCGGTCCCCTCTGGAACAGTCCGCTGTTGGGCGTGAGCGAAGCCAGCGTCATCTTTGCCGGCAACAGATCGGAGAGCTTTTGCAGCACGCTGCGGTCATCGGACCGCGGCGCTGGCGCCGGTGCCGATACTGATACCGATGCCGGGTCAGCGGAAGCCAATTGAACGTCGGCTGTGACCGGGCGCGAGCGCGGCAGCGGAATATCGGACGCGGACGCAGTCTCAGGTTTGCTGTCACCGAGAAGCGTGGAGCGCCAATCGGAAGACGTTAGCTGCTGGGCCAGGACGCCCTTGGCATCGCGCAGCTTGTAATCGAGCGCGGCCAGCGCGGAGCGATCCAGCGGCTGCAGGATGCGGATGCTGTGAAACGATTCACCCGCCGACAGCGGAACGAAACGATCTTCAAATGACATGACGTCGGCTGTGTTCGCAGAAGCGGAGGAGTCCACTTCGGTCAGCCAAGCCGCAGCGCCAAGCGAAAGGGCGAGCGCGCCCGCAATCAGCGCGGCTCTTTCCGATCGCCCCACGCGGCGGCGCGACACATAGCTGTCCACCGTCGATCTGCCGGAAGCCATCACGTCCCCAGTTCCAACCTTGTTGGGTACCCAACCCTGCCAAGGCTACTTCGACCAGCCAACCCGATTATGAAAACCAAAACTACGGCATAATCGAGACAGCCCAAGCCCTTATGCCCGGAGTCGCCAGCAGAACCAAGCGTAAAGCAAACGGCCGGCTGGCCTCCTAAAGGCGAACCCCGGGGGCGCAAAATCACCACAATCACCCCTCGGAAATGCCCTCGCTTTCACGGAAGGAAAACCTGAGATGCAGATCGCAACGGTGATCTTTGTCGGTTCTGTGGCGGCATTGCTGATGGCAGCCCCGGCGCGTGCCAAGCATCCAGAAGCCCAGAAAACGGACGAAAACCAGTCGACCTCCTCACCCTGCCATGCCTACCAGCAGGCGGCCGACGGCTCATGGCAACAGCTGCCTTGCCAGGAGTTCGGCAATGGCCCGCACAAGCAGGTGTCCAAGGGTGGCGGGGAAGAGCCGCGCTAGCGCAGGCCCTCAATCGCCAAAGCCGACATAGCGGACAAAATCATCATTCTCCCGGCGGTCGGACCGCACGCCGTTGGCCGGAAAGCAATCGTCGGGATAGCCCATAGCGATGCAGGTCATGACGACCTGGTCCTCGGGGATGGCGGCAACCTCGCGCACGATGTCGGAGCGCGTGATCCCCTGCCCGTTGATGACGCTGCCAAGCCCGCGATCCCAGGCGGCGAGCACGATGCCATAGCAGAGCGCGCCGAGGTCGAAATGACAGGTCGCGCCGGGATCAAGCACGCGGTCATAGGTCAGCACCAGCGACACCGGCGCGTCGAACTGCCGAAAGCCGCGCAGCACCCAGTCCTGCCGCATTGGCTTGTCGTCGCGGGCGATCCCCATGGCGCCGAACAGTTTCTTGGCGATGTCGACCTGGCGCTGGCGATGCACGCCCTGATATTCGCCATGGGTGACGATGTCGCGCTTCGGCTTCGCGCCGGCGATCATCTCCTCCATGTTGCGCCGCCGCACCTCTTCCAGCGGCTCTCCGGTCAGCACATGGACGTGCCAGGGCTGGGTGTTCATCGAGGACGGCGCGCGCTTGGCGACTTCGAGAATCTCCTCGATCACCGTGCGCGGCACCGGCTGCTTCTTGAAGCCACGCACGCTGCGGCGGCTCTGCACCAGCTCCTCGAAGTCCATTCCCCTGCTTCCTCGACCCGACCGCGGACCTCTTCGTCCTACCGGCTGCGGAAGCAGGCTGCAACGGCCTGTTGCGGCGCGGCGAAGCGCAACAGACGGATCATGCGTTGCGTGACCTGGCCAGCGTCTGCGACGGAGATTCGCCGAATTGGAGGCGATAGCTACCGGAGAAGTCGCCAAGGTGCCAGAAGCCGAAGGCGAGCGCGGTCGCCTTGACGCTTTCGGCGCCGGCCAGCAGTTGCTGGCGCACGAGCCACAGCCGCCGCAGGCGCAGAAAGCGATGCAGGCTGATGCCGCGGTAGCGCAGGATCGCGTCGTGCATCGAGCGAACCGAGATGCCGACCTGCTGGGCCAGCTCTT
>DATMNV010000166.1:0-2685 GCA_035568535.1 Bradyrhizobium sp. | reverse complement strand
GGCTCTGCGCGGCAGCGAACAATACAACCGCAGCATCGTGGACAGCTCGCCGGACTGCCTGGCGATTTTGACCCGCGACGCGCGCTTGAGCCAGATGACGCCGCAAGGCCTGCGATTGATGGAGGCCGAGCATTTCGAGTCGATTGCCGACACCGATTGGTTCGCGTTCTGGCGCGGCGAAGACCAAGCGGCGGCGCGCCGCGCGGTGGCCGCGGCACTCGGCGGCAGTTCCGGACGCTTCCAAGGGCAGTGCCCGACGCGAGCGGGAACGCCGAAATGGTGGGACGTCATCGTGATGCCCATCGAGAGCGGCGACGGCAGGACCGAACGATTGCTGGCCGTCTCCCGCGATATCACCGAGGTCAAGCGTGCGGAAGCCAACCTGACGGCGGCGAACCGCTTTCTCGATACCCTGATCGACATGCTGCCCGTCATGATATTCGTCAAGGATGCGCGCACCCTTTGCTACGTGCGGCAGAACCGTGCCACGTTGGATCTGCTGGGTCTCTCCAAAGAAGAAGTGATCGGCAAACGCGACCGTGATTTCCTGCCCGCCGATCAGGCCGACTTCATCCTGGCCAAGGACCGCGAAGTCCTCTCCTCGGGCCGACCGGTCGACATTCCGGAGCAGTCGATCGATACGCGGCTGCGCGGTGTCCGCACGCTGCACACCACGAAAGTGCCGCTTCTGGACCAGCAAGGAACGCCGGAGTTTCTATTGGGCGTCTCGGAGGACATTACCGAGCGCAAGCTCGCCGAACACGCGATTCGCGAATTGAACGCAGCGCTGCTGGCCAAGGCCGCGCAACTCGAGACCACCAACAAGGAGCTCGAGAGCTTCAGCTATTCGGTGTCTCACGATCTGCGGGCGCCGCTGCGCGCCATCGATGGCTTCGCCTTGATGTTGGAGGAGGATTACCAGGAGCGGCTCGACGAGGAAGGGCTGCGCTATCTTTCGGTGATCCGCCAGAACAGCCGGCGGATGGGCACGCTCATCGATGACTTGTTGGCATTCTCCCGGTTGGGACGCCAGTCGGTGGCGCATGGCGAGGTCAACGTCGACTCGCTGGTGCGGGAAGTCGTCGACGAGGTCCTCCATACGGAGTCGCTCGCCGGAGGCCGAGAACCCGCGGCCGCGCCGCAAATTGAAGTGGAGCCGCTGCCGGACGTCCGCGGCGACCGCGGTTTGCTGCGCCAGGTGTGGGCGAACCTCATCTCCAATGCGATCAAGTACAGCAGCAAGACGGCGCGGCCGTGCATCAAGGTCAGCGGTTGCCGGGTCGGCGCGGAGAACCACTACTCCGTCAAGGACAACGGCGTCGGCTTCGACATGGACTACGCGGGACAGCTGTTTCGCGTATTCCAGCGATTGCATCGCGCGGACGAATTCAGCGGCACCGGTGTGGGACTTGCCATCGTGCATCGCGTGGTCACCCGGCATGGCGGACGAGTGTGGGCCGAGGGCAAAGTGGATCACGGCGCGGTGTTCTCATTTGCACTGCCGAGAGGAGATCGAGATGGATGATTTTGAAGCGGTAGAAATCTTGCTGGTCGAAGACAGCGACGCGGACGCGGAACTGATCACTAGGGCGCTGCGCAAGAGCAATCTGGTCAACAGGGTGGTGCGGCTCCGCGACGGAGTCGAGGCGATCGAGTTCGTGTTCCGTGAGGGCGCCTACGTCCAGCGCCGCGGCGGCCAGCCGCGGCTCATTCTGCTCGATCTGAAAATGCCGCGCATGGGCGGTATCGACGTCTTGAAACGCCTGAAAGCCGACGAACGGACCAAGGTCATTCCGGTGGTCGTGCTCACGTCTTCGGCGGAAGAACAGGACGTCTTGGTGAGCTACAAGCTCGGAGTCAACAGCTACCTGGTCAAGCCGGTTGAATTCTCGGCATTCACCGACGTCATCACGCAGACCGGGCTTTACTGGGCAGTCATGAACCGCATTCCCAACCAATGACCATCCACCGGAAAATCAAGGTGCTGCTCGTCGAGGACCTCGTGGAAGACGCGGAGATGCTCGTCCGCGAGATGCACCTGAAGGGACTTGACGTCATCAGCCGCCGCGTCGATACCAGCACGGATTACGAAGAGGCGCTCGAGAGTTTCGCGCCTGATCTGATTCTGTCCGACTACACGCTGCCGGGCTTCGACGGCACGGACGCGCTGCAAATCGCCCGATCGCGCCGGCCCGACACACCCTTCATCTTCGTCTCCGGCACCATCGGCGAGGAGCGCGCCATCCAAGCGCTGAAGCAAGGCGCCGTCGATTACGTGCTCAAGGAGAGCCGCGCGCGGCTGGTGCCGGCGATCGAGCGCGCGCTGCGCGAAGCCGAAGACCGCGACGCGCGGCGCTGGGCGCAGCGCGAACTCGAAGAGAGCGAAGAGCGCTTCCGCTTCGCCATGCATTTCTCATCCGTCGGTATGGCCCTCGTCGCACCGGATGGCCGGTGGCTCGGCACCAATCCCGCGTTGTGCGACATCGTCGGATACAGCGAGAAGGAATTGCTCTCCACGGACGTGCAGTCGGTCACTTTTCCGGATGACCGGGATGCCGACGCCGTTCAAGTGCGCCAGATGCTCGAACGGAAGATCGACACCTATCAGACCAACAAGCGCTACGTGCGCAAGGACGGGCGCGTCGTATGGACCCAGCTGAGCGGCTCGCTGGTCTGGCTGCAATC
>DATMNV010000165.1:0-47651 GCA_035568535.1 Bradyrhizobium sp. | reverse complement strand
GAGCAAGGTCCTCTTGCCGCAGCCGCTCGGGCCCAGCAATGCAAAGAATTCACCGGCAGAGATGTCGAGCGACACGCCGTCCACCGCGCGAAAGGCGCCGAATTTTTTCACCACGCCTTCGATGCGCAGCATCGGCATTGCGGCCTGCGGCTCGGGCTTGGCCGGCGGCTCCAGCTTTGCCGACTCCGCCGCCACATCCATTTTGGGTGCTTCCTCAGCCATGTTTCCCCGCCAACGCCCGGTACCAAGCTAGCGGCGGACCGAGCTGGGCTCAACCGCTGCCTCCGTGGGAAAGTCAGATGTGACCGACTATGCAGCCGCGGCCTTCGCCATGAACGCAGCCAGCGCCGCCTGATCTTCCGCCGACATGCTCAGGCCGAGCTTGGAGCGGCGCCACAGGATATCCTCGGGAAAGCGCGCCCATTCCTTCTGCATGAGATAACGCACCTCGGCTGCCGTTAGCTCGGGGCCAAAGCTCTGGCCGAGGTCGGCGCGGCTTTTTGCGTCTCCGAGGATATCCGCCACCCGCTTGCCATAGGCGCCGAACAGGCGCTGCGCCTCGGCCTCGGAGAGAAAGCGCCAGCGATCGCGCACCGCTGCGACCTCCCAGTCAAAGCGCTCCCAGGCGAAATCGCCACCGGGCAGCGGCGCCTTCGCGGTCCAGCGCGGCGACATCACGTAAAACGGCGTCAGCTGCGACACCGCCCGCTCCGCGCGCAGCCGCGCGGTCGTGACATCGCCGCCGAACAGGGTGATGAGCGGCGCCTTGCCGCGGCGGCGATCGACCAGCATCGATCCGTCCCGCGCGGCGCGTTCCCCGCCGCGATCCGGCACCAGATTGACGCCGGAGACGCTGCGGACCACGTCGGACGGCGCGACATTCTCGCGGAAATAGCGATTGGCCGCGTCGCAGAGATAGGCGGCGTCGGCGGCGCCGACCGCGACAATGGCGGGATCGCCCGTGAACGCATGGGTGATGCTGCCAATCAGCGTGAAATCGCGCTCATAGGGGCTCGCGAAGATCAGCCGCCGGTCAAAATTCTGGAACACATAGACGTTGTCGGACTCGAACAAGCGGCGGACCACGATCTGGCCGATCTGGACCGCGGCCAGTTTGGGAAACGGCATGCGCAGGATGGTTTCCGCGACCATGCCGGTCCACCCGCCGGAGGTATTGGCGAGCGCCCTCGCGGTGATCACCCGGCGGTGGCCGCGGTCGATCACCGCCAGCCGCCAGAACTGTTCCCGGTCGGCGCGGACGCAGCGCGCGCCGGTGCGGATCGCAGCCCCCCGCTCGGCGGCGTCCATCGCGGTCAGCACCACCAGGCGGGAATCGTCGACTACGCAATCGGAATATTCGAACGCGGTGCCGATCGGGCGCTTCAGCGCATAGCCGACCGGATGATGGGTGACATCGATCGTCTCCGAGGGCGGCAGGCCGCTTTGGGAGCCGAGCCGGTCGTAGAGCCACAGCGCGGAGCGCAACAGCCAGGGCGGGCGCGCCTCGGCATGGGCGGGGATAGCAAACCGCATCGGGCGGACCACGTGCGGCGCGATGCGGAGCCAGACATCGCGTTCGGCAAGTTGGCGGCGCACGCGGCGAAAGCGGCGGCGCTCCAGCACCGAAAGATCGCCATGGATCAGCCGCGATGTCGCCGACGATGCGGCAGCGCCCAGATCGCCCTGCTCCAGCAGGATCACGCGCAAGCCGCGGCCGACGGCGTCGCGCGCCACGCTAACGCCGTTTATCCCGCCACCGATGATTGCCAGATCGTAGTCCGCCATGCGCAAGCTAGATTCTTGTTTTGCGCATGATCTCCGCGCAAACGCTACGCGTTTGTCGCGAGGGAAAACCGCTGCAGACTTTTCCGGATCATGCGCTAGTGCAACGAAGTCCGCTACACCTAGCCTGTCTTGCGTGCCGGCTCCATGACATTGCTGCTGCGGCCGACGAGGGCGGCATATTGCCCGATCGGAAGCGGTTTGCCGATCAGATAGCCCTGCACCGCGTCGCAGCCCTCGTCGGCGAGGAAGGTCAGCTGCTCGATGGTCTCGACGCCTTCGGCCACCAGCGACATGCCCATGCCGTGGCCGAGGTCGATGACGGCCGAGATGATCGCCGCCGATTGCGGATTGCGGCCGAGATTGATGACAAAGGCGCGGTCGACCTTGATCTTGTCGAACGGGAAGGCCTGCAGGTAGCTCAGCGAGGAATAGCCGCTGCCGAAATCGTCCATGGAGATGCGCACGCCGAGCGCCTTCAGGCGGCGCAGCAGCGCAAGACCGCGGTCGAAATCCTCGATCAGCACGCCCTCGGTGATTTCGAGCTCGAGCCGGCCCGGCGCCAAACCGGTCTCCAGCAGGATCGCGTGCACGAGACCGACGACGTCGCCGTGCATGAACTGCGCCGGCGACAGGTTGACCGCGACCTGGTGCGGTTTCGGCCAGGACGCCGCCTCGCGGCAGGCTTCGCGCAGGATCCACTCGCCCATCTCGACGATCAGGCCGCTTTCCTCGGCGAGCGGGATGAAGTCGCTCGGCGGAACGAAGCCGCGCACCGGATGCAGCCAGCGCGCCAGCGCCTCGAAGCCGATGATCTCGCACTCGGCAACGGTCTTGGCCGACACCGCCTGCGGCTGGAAGTGCAACGATAGCTCGCCGTTGCGGATCGCCATCGAGAGATCCTGGTGCAGCACGCGGCGGTCGCGGATCTGCTGGTCCATCTCGGGCTCGTAGACGCCGATCGTGCCGCGCGACTTCTGCTTGGCGCGGAACAGCGCCGCGCCGGCATTGGCAAGCAGCGAGGCCGCATCGGCGCCGTTATGCGGGAACACCGAGATGCCGGTAGTGCAGCCGGTGCGGACCGATTTGCCGTCGATCTGGAATTCGTTGGCCATCGCTTCGGCGAGCTGCTGGGCCAGCAGCTGGCCGGCCTCAGGCTGCTTGCCGTCGATGATCAGGCCGAATTCGTCGCCCGAGAGCCGCGACACCACCCCGCCACGCGCGGTGGTCTGGATGCGGCGGGCGACCTCGATCAGGAGCTTGTCGCCGGTAGCATGGCCGAACACGTCGTTGACTTCCTTCAGCCCGTCGAGGTCGAGCGACAGCACGGCGAATTCCTCCTCGGTGCCGGCGCAGGCCTCGATCATCTGGGTCAGCGCCTGCAGGAAGGCGGCGCGGTTGGGCAGGTCGGTCAGGCCGTCATGATAGGCCATATGCGCCATGCGCGATTCCGTCTGCCGGCGGTCGGTGACGTCCTCATGGGTCTTGATCAGATATTGCGGCGCGCCGGCCTCATCCAGCACGGTCATGCGTCGGGTCAGGAACAGCCGCAGGCCGTCCTTGGTCGAGATCGGATGTTCTTCGGTGAGCAGGTCGCGTTTCCTGATCGCGGCCTCGTCGCGGGCAATGATCAGCTTGGCTTCGCGCGGATTGAAGATGTCGGCTGCCGTGAGCCCGGTGACCTCCTCGCGGCGGCGGCCGAGGATCGCTTCCGCGCTGCGGTTGGCCAGGAGATAGCGGCCGTCGCTGACGCGCTCGACGATCAGCGACACCGGAATGTTGTCGACCACGAGTTCGAGGAACTTCTTGGTGTTCTCCAGCTCGCGCGACAGCGACCGGCGCTCGGTCACGTCGTCGAACATCGCGATCAGGAACACCGGCTGGTTCCTCTCGTTGCGCGCGATAACGCGATTGGAGGAGAGCACGAGCTTCTCGGAGCCGCGTTCGACCAGAAGTTCGCTGCGATAGTGGCCGTCCTTCGATTCCACGGCGGCGCGGTCCGCCGCCGCGATGCCTGCGGCGGTGTCGGGGCGGAAGATCTCGTCGGCGCGCTTGCCGACGATGTGATCGCGCGAAAACCGCGAGAACCGTTCGAAGGCGCGGTTGGCGAAGATGTAGCGGCCATCCTGGATATTCTTCGCGGCGACGCAGACCGGCACGTTGTCGAGCACCGATTCCAGGAACTGCTTGGTCGCGGCAAGCTCGCGCGACAGCTTGCGCTGTTCGGTGCAATCCTCATGGGTCGCGATCGAACCGCCATTGGGCAGCGGGAAATAGCGGACCAGGACCGACCGGCCGTTCGGCAGCTCGGTGATGAAGCCTTCGGGCGTCCTGCCGCGCGCGTAGAACTCCTCCGCAGTGCAATCGAGCGTGCCGCGCTTGCGCCGCAGCTCGAGCAGTTGCGCACCGGTCATGCCGGGGGGAACATCCGATCGCTGCAGGTCATAGGTCTGGAGATAGCGGTCGTTGCAATACACGATCCGGTTCTTTGGATCCGTCATGACGACGCCCTGGCTGAGGCTGTTCAGCGCCGAGCTGATATAGGCGGTGCCCCGCGCCTGCGAGCGCTTGAACCGGTGCAGCGCCGAATGGACCGAGAGCGCGACCGCCGCCAGGAAGGCGCACACCACGATGCCGCCGATCAGCACTTCCCAGAGGATACTGGGATCGAGCGCGCCGACATAGCTGGCGGGCGCAAACGACGCGGAGACGGCCCGTGCGGGAGCGCAGGGCAAAGCAATGGCGGCCAGGCACATGAGTGCCCGCGCAGGGATCAGATCCTTGCTGCCTGCCTGCCAATTCTTGCCAGCCATCAGTCACCCGCGCGGATTTCAGCGGCGGAGTGTCTGGCTTGATGGGTTTGGATCGGGTAAACGCGTACCCAAGCGGCCTGGAAATGTGACTTGAAATTACGGCAATTGGCCTGACATGATTAAGGCTTCCCTAACGCGACCAGCGTGAACAACATCCCTGAGAAAGCAATGGCTTGAGCCAGGTGCTTTAGCTAACAACAGGCTGATCTAGCAAGGCGGCGATACCCCATCGCCGCGCCAATTCCCGGACCGAAACTTACAACAATGGACAAGGTTGAGTGCGTCGTCATCGGGGCGGGCGTGATCGGGCTGGCGATCGCTCGGCGCCTCGCGCTGGCCGGCCGCGAGGTGATCGTGCTGGAAGCGGCCGAGGGCATCGGCACCGTGACTTCCTCGCGCAACAGCGAGGTGATCCACGCCGGGATCTATTACAAGGCCGGCAGCCAGATGGCGCGAATGTGCGTCAATGGTAAACGAGCCCTTTACGAATATTGCGCGAGCCATGGCGTCCCGCACAAGAACTGCGGCAAACTGATCGTCGCCACCACGCCGAAGGAGACCGAGAAGCTGCAATCGATCCGTGCGCATGCCGAGGCCAACGGCGTGCTCGACATGCAACTGCTATCCGGCGACGCCGCGCGCGCGCTGGAGCCGGCGCTCAACTGCGACGCGGCGCTGCTGTCGCCGTCCACCGGCATCATCGACAGCCATTCCTACATGCTGGCGCTGCGTGGCGATGCCGAGGCGGCAGGAGCTGCCTTTGCCTTTCACACGCCTCTGCTTCGCGCCAAGGCGGCTGCCGGAAAAATCGAGCTCGATGCCGGCGGCGAGGCGCCGATGTCGCTCGAATGCGATCTCCTGGTCAATGCTGCGGGACTCGATGCGCCGGCGATCGCGCGGCAGATCGAGGGCATGCCGGCCGAGCTTATTCCGCAGGCCTATCTCGCCAAGGGCAATTATTTCAGCTGCAGCGCGCGGGCGCCGTTTTCACGCCTGATCTATCCGGTGCCCGAGCCCGGCGGCCTGGGCGTGCATCTCACGCTCGATATGGCGGGACAGGCGCGGTTCGGCCCTGATGTCGAATGGGTCGATCACATCGATTACGCCGTCGATCCAGCACGCGCGGAACGCTTCTATCCGGCGATCCGCAAATACTGGCCGACATTGCCTGACGGCGCGCTGATGCCGAGCTATTCCGGCATGCGGCCCAAGATCGTGCCGCCCGCGATCGCATCGCAGGACTTCGTGATTCAGGGCCCGCTCGAGCATGGCATCGGCGGGCTGATCAATCTGTTCGGGATCGAATCGCCGGGGCTCACGTCATCGCTGGCGATTGCGGATCATGTCGGCACGATCGCGGGCGCATAGAATGCGCGGGCGTATGGACATTTCTGGCGCGATTTTCGCGCGTTGTTACTGGGAGAAGGGCTTTGTCGATCCCGGAGTGAGCGCCATCGCACTCACTCCGGCGATGACTTCAACGCTGAATTTTTTTGCTAGTGCACTGTATCTTCGGCGGAGTGCCTCAACCGCTCGATCTGGTCCTTTACCATCAACTTCCGTCGTTTCAATTCGGCTATTTGCAGGTCGTCCGTTGAAAGGTGGATGAGCGCTTCATGCAATTCGTTTTCGAGGCTCTTGTGTTTCCGTTCCAGTTCAACGAGATGTGCCTGTATTGCCATTCGAAACCTCCTTGGTTGATTTATAACCTCAGATTTGATCCGGATTTATGAGTGTACACCTCCGCCCGAATCTGTCGATGGTTATAGAATCGGCACCCGTCATTTTTTGACGACCATATGTAACGAAACGTGAGCTGGAACTGGTGAACTTGATCGCCCGGCGTGTACGGACTTCGCCAGAGCCGGCAGGGCGTTGCACTCACTTTTGCCGGTTGCGGACAGTGCCCGGCCGAGCGATATTGCCCACAGGGTATCCACAGCCTTTCGCATTCTCCTTGCGATTTTCGGCTAACGTGCATCATGACCGACGAAGATGAGCGCGAGCTCCATGCCGAGTTGGCACGGCTGCAGCAGGAACACCGCGATCTCGACGCGGCGATCGATGCGCTGCACCAATCGCCCGCGCCCGACCTGTTGCGGTTACAGCGGTTGAAGAAACGCAAACTGCAACTGCGTGACCGTATCGCCTTCATCGAAGACCAGATCACGCCCGACATCATTGCCTGACGGCCCCGGCGCCGGCTTCTTCTCCTGGCAAAAATTCTGACCGGCAGCCGCGCGTGCCGCTTGACTCGATAAGAACAAAAAGAGAACATGGTGGCCACCCCTCATTTCGACAGATCCGGAGCGTTCGCCATGCCCGCCACACCGCAAGCGTTCGACAACAGCCACTATGAAAAAGCCTGTGACCAGGCGATCGCGATGTGTGACGGCAATCTGCGCAGCACCATCAAGGCGCTGATCATGGCCAACGAGTATCTGGAAACCGAATTGATGGAGTTGCAGGCGGCGATCTCTTTGGGCTGCGCGCCGTTGCAAACGCCAGGTGCGGAGAACGCGGCCTGAAGGAGCGAGATCATGGCCGACATCACCTACTACGTCGCGCTTCCTTTCCTGCAGGACGACACGGGATCGCTGATCCCGGGAGCGGCGGAGGAATGCCAGAGTTCGTCGGCGGCGCTGCGACGCGCGGAGATGCTGTCGCGCGCCGCCGGCCATATCGGCGCGGTGGCTTTCAGCCGCAGCGGCGATCCGATGGCGGGCGAGTTCAACGATGCGAAGCTGTTGAAGGCGTTCGGCCAGGTGCCGGATGATCTAGGCGAGCTCTGACGGCTTCGCCTCGTGCCGGCGCTGCGCCTTGCGCACATACATGGCGCTGTCGGCCTCTTCCAGCGCCCGGCCTGCTTCGGATTGCGGCGTGAGCACCGCAACGCCCGCGGACGCTCCGGCCATTACCGTCTGCCCGTCAAAGGCAAAGGTGAGCCGGTCGATATCGGCTTCCAGCATCGCGGCCTTGGCGCGCGCATCGGTCTCGCTGAGATTCCACAGCAACAGGGCGAACTCATCGCCGCCGAGCCGGCCCACCACATCGGAGGCGCGCACCTGGCGCGTCAGCACGTCGACAATCGCCTTTAGCACCTGATCGCCGGCAGCGTGGCCGAAGGTATCGTTGATCGGCTTCAGGCGGTCGACATCAAGCACGATCAGCGCCCCGCTCGCCCGGTAGCGCTTGATGTAGGCCACCGCGCGCTGAAGCTCGTGCTCGAAGCCGCGCCGGTTGGGAATGCCGAGCAGGAAGTCCGTATCGGCGAACGCCTGCAGCTCCTCGACCCGCTTCAGCGCGACCTCGAGCTCGCCGCGCAGCTTGCGAATGGTCGCCTTGTCTCGGCTGGCGGCCGCCGCCGGACCGCCGGCCCCCTTCTTGCGTGCCGCCCCGGCGCGCTTGCCGCGCTTCGCGGCCGCTTTTACAGGCGCCAAAACTCTCTTTTTCATGGGCATGCTTGCCTGGAGGCTGCTTAAAGGCTTGCCGGGTTTAACCAAGACAGGATAGTGCATTCCCGCTCCCTTGCCACGCCTTGCCGACATCGGCCCGAACCTATAATCCGGCCTATGTTTCTGGATTCTTGAGAGAATTGATTCAATGCCCGCTCCCATCGCCATCATCATGGGAAGCCAGTCCGACTGGGAGACCATGCAGCACGCGGCCGAGATGCTAAAAGAGCTCGGTATCGAGTGCGACAAGCGCATCGTCTCTGCCCATCGCACCCCCGATCGCCTGTTTGCCTTCGCCAAGGGCGCCAAGGCGGCTGGCTTCAAGGTCATCATCGCCGGCGCCGGCGGGGCGGCGCATCTGCCGGGCATGACGGCGTCGCTGACGGAATTGCCGGTGTTCGGCGTTCCCATCGAATCGAGGGCACTGTCGGGGCTTGATTCGCTCTACTCCATCGTCCAGATGCCGGCCGGCGTACCGGTCGGCACGCTTGCCATCGGCAAGGCCGGCGCCATCAACGCCGCGCTGCTCGCAGCCAGCGTGCTCGCACTCGGCGATGTCAGTGTGGCCAATCGGCTTGCGGCCTGGCGCAAGAAGCACACCGAAGGGGTCGCCGAGCGCCCGGAGGGGCCGGCGTGACCGAGACCAATCGGGTGAAGCTGAAGCCCGGCGACACCATCGGAATTCTGGGCGGCGGGCAATTGGGCCGCATGCTCGCGATGGCGGCCGCCCGCCTCGGCCTGCGCTGCCAGATCTTTTCACCGGATCCGGAATCGCCCGCTTTCGACGTTGTGCTGAACGCGACCTGCGCTGAATACGCCGATGTCGAGGCGCTGGAGCTGTTCGCCAACGACGTCGACGTCATCACCTACGAGTTCGAGAACGTGCCGGCTTCCGCTGTGCTGGTGCTCTCCGCGCGCCGACCGGTGCTGCCGGACCGCAAGATCCTGGAGACGACGCAGGACCGTTTGGCCGAGAAGGATTTTGTCACCCGGCTCGGCATCGGCACCGCCGATTATGCCGACGTTTCAACCGCCGCGGGCCTGCGCGAGGCGATCGCGCGGATCGGGCTGCCTTCCGTCATCAAGACCCGCCGCTTCGGCTATGACGGCAAGGGCCAGGCGATCATCCGCGAGGGCGACGATCCCACGCGGATCTGGGCCGAGCTCGGCACCAAATCGGCAATCCTCGAGGCCTTCGTTCCCTTCGAGCGCGAGATTTCGGTGATCGCCGCGCGTTCGGCGGATGGCAAGGTCGAATGTTTCGACGTCACCGAAAACGAGCATCGCGACCACATCCTGAAAATCTCGCGGGCGCCGGCCGCGATCCCCGATGCGCTGGCCCAGGAAGCCCGCGCGATTGCCGGCAGGATCGCGACCGCGCTCGACTATGTCGGCGTGCTGGCGGTCGAGATGTTCGTGCTGCCGGAGGGCGGCAACGGCCCGAGGGTGCTGGTCAACGAGATCGCGCCGCGGGTGCATAATTCCGGACACTGGACGCTCGACGGCGCCTCGGTCTCTCAGTTCGAACAACATATCCGGGCGATTGCCGGCTGGCCGCTCGGCAAGCCGGTGCGCCACGGCCCGGTCACCATGACCAATCTGATCGGCGAAGAGGTCAACAGCTACGAGCAATGGCTGGCCATTCCGGGCGCCACCGTCCACCTCTATGGCAAGGGCACGCCGCGGCCGGGCCGGAAGATGGGCCATGTGACGGAAGTGACAGCGGCGGGCAAAAAGCAGCCCGCAGGCTAGGCCGGCACGCCGCCTTCCACGATCCCGGTCGGCTCTCCGCTGAGCCAGCGATAGACCACGCCTCCCAGCACGCCGCCGATCAGCGGCGCCACCCAGAACAGCCAGAGCTGGGCCAGCGCCCATCCACCGACGAACAGGGCGGGACCGGTGCTGCGCGCCGGGTTCACCGAGGTGTTGGTGATGGGAATGCTGACAAGATGGATCATCGTCAGCGCCAATCCGATCGCCAGCGGCGCAAAGCCCGCCGGCGCCTTGCCGTGGGTGGCTCCCATGATGATGAACAGGAACATCGCGGTCATGACCACCTCGGTCAGGAAGCAGACCATCAAGTCGTACTGACCGGGCGAATGCGCCCCGTAGCCATTGGACGCAAAGCCCTTGCCGAGGTCGAATCCCGGCGCACCGCTCGCGATCACATAAAGCAGGGTTGCCGCCACGATGGCGCCGACGACCTGCGCGATCACATAGGGCAGGATCTGGCTGGCCGGAAAGCGGCCGCCCGCGGCCAGCCCTACGGTCACGGCTGGATTGAGATGACAGCCTGAGATATGGCCGATCGCATAGGCCATGGTGACGACACTCAGTCCGAACGTCAGTGCGACACCGACAAAGCCGATGCCGACCTGCGGAAAGCCTGCCGCGATGACGGCGCTGCCGCATCCCGCAAATGTGAGCCAAAACGTGCCGATCAGTTCGGCCGCATATTTCCTCGCTTCCATGGAGAACCTCCCGCATTTGCTGTTGTCAGCCCCGGGAAACGCGCCAAAACCGGCTGCAAATTCCTACCCGGGGTTGCTCGCAGGAGGAATTACGCCCGATTTCTGTGACGATACTTGGCCGAAATCACCGCTTCGCAGGTGGACATTCCGCCTTTTGTCTGATACATCCGCGCGTTCAAGACCTTGGGTATGGCCTTTTGTCGACCCTTGGTCTTAATCCGATTCATTCCGACCACCTGAAAAGAGGATGCCGCGTGCAGGTTCTCGTTCGCGATAACAATGTCGATCAAGCCCTCAAGGCGCTGAAGAAGAAGATGCAGCGTGAGGGTATTTTCCGCGAGATGAAGCTCCGCGGCCATTACGAAAAGCCCTCCGAGAAGAAGGCCCGCGAAAAGGCCGAAGCCGTGCGCCGCGCGCGCAAGCTGGCACGCAAGAAGCTGCAGCGCGAAGGCCTGCTGCCGATGAAGCCGAAGCCGGTGTTCGGCGCCGGCCCCGGAGGCGAACGCGGCGCTGGTGGCGGCCGTGGCGGTCCAGGTGCCGGTCCGCGCGGCGGCATGCGCTGAAACCAAACCTCTCGCAAGACGCAAGCAACGCGGGCCCCCGGGGTCCGCGTTATTATTTTGTCAGGGCTGTATTTCGCACCACGGCGGGCTACCAATAGCATCATCAAGGGTGCGTTGAGCAATTCGCAGAGATGGCCGGTCCGCTCTCCCGTCTTTCGTACCAAGCTCCGCGCCCCTTCCCGCGCGGACCGATCACAATCGTCCTGATCGCGGTTCTGCTTTCCGGCTGCTCGATCAACCTGGGATCGCTGACGCCCTCCTCCGAGCCGGAGCCGGCCAGGCTCGCCTCCCAGAGCAACATCGCCTCGCTCTCCGAGACCATCAAGAACAATCCCAACGACCCGCAGGCCTACAACATGCGCGGCGCGGTGCTGGCGCAGGCCGGCAAAACCGACGAGGCGCTGGCCGATTTCAACAAGGCGATCAGCCTCGATGCCAATTACGGCCAAGCCTATGCCAATCGCGGGCTGGTCTATCGCCAGACCAAGCGTCTCGACCAGGCGATGGCCGACTATGAGCGCGCGGTCTCGCTCGACGCCAATTATGCGCCCGCCTATCTCGGCCGCGGCCTCGTCTACAAGGCGCGCAAGCAGCAGGCCGAAGCGCTGGCCGATTTCAACAAGGTGGTCGCGCTCGCCCCCGACAATGCCGAGGCCTATTACAATCGCGGCCTGCTCTATCAGGGCGAGAAGCAGCACCAATATGCGATCGACGATTTCACCGTGGCCAACGGACTGGTGCCGCAACAGACCGAGCCGCTGCTCTCGCGCGCGCTGAGCTATCTCGCCGTCGACAAGACCAAGGAAGCCGCCGCCGATCTCGACGAGGCCGTGCAGGACGATCCGCAAAACGCCCAGGCCTGGCTGACGCGAGGCCTCGCCTATGAGCGGCTGGGGGAGAAGAACAAGGCCGCCGGCTCCTACGGCCGCGCCATCAATCTGCGCCCAAGGGACGAAACCGCGCGGACCGGTTTTGCCCGCGTCGGCGGCAAGCCCGGTCAGGCCTACGATACGTTCTAAGAAGTCGCGCCTTAGTCAGTGAACTGGCTGGCGCTGCTGCTCTGTCCGTTCCCGCTATTGCCGTTCGAGTTGGGCAGCAGCGCGTGGAACATCGACTTCGTCTTCGCCAGCATGTCCTGGGCCATGTTGTTGGTGCGGGCGGCCAGGTTGTTCGCATCCGCGCGCAGATCGATGGGCGGCGGAGGCGGAATTTCCGCTGGCGGGGTCGGCCGGTTCGGATCGTCGTTGCGGATCGAAGCGGTCGCCGCAGGTGCTGGAGCTTCAGCCGGCGGCGGGCTGACAGTGATCGGCGGCGGCAACGGCCGGACCGAAGCGGTCGTGGGCGAAGGCATGACGGTTCGCGGCGCTTCCTGCAGACGCGGCGCCTCCGGCGTGCGGGAGGCCTCCTGGGTGCGTGGCTGGCTCTCGCGCAAGCGTTCGATCGCCTCCCGCGCCAGATCGTTGGCGTCGCGGTGATCCTCCGCCGGCGTGGCTGCGGCCGCGGTATCAACCGGTGTTGTGGGGGACGCGGCCGGCGCGGGCGTGGTCTTGGCCACCGCCTTCGGCGCAGCATGGCGGCGCGGTTCGGCCGGCGCGCTCGCGGTCTCGGCCGGCTTGAGCTCCGCTGGCTTGACCTCCGCTGGCTTCTCGGTGGGCGTGAACTCGCCCGGCCGCTCCGAAGCCGACTTCTCCATCATGGCCCGCTCGGAAATGCCTTTGGCCTTCACGCCGGGACCGGGGACGCTGATGACGTCAGTCGGGCCGTCGCCCGACTTGACAATGTTCTTTTTGGCGCCGGCCGGCGCCACCGTCGCCGAGGCCGGCGCATCAGTGGCCGGCTTCGAGACGTAGTGATTGACGATGTAGGCCCCGATGACGGTCGCAGCCACCGAAGGCAGAATCTCCAGCGAGAATTTCTTCAGGTAATTCAGCATTGCCAACCAACTCCCGGCGGCCTAGATGCGGGAACTTTGAGGCACATTAAGGGATCAACTGCGGCGGGCCGGTGGCAATTGCCTGAACGGCGGGTTTACGGCTTCAACTCGACTTCAAGGAACACAATCTCGGTTGCCGTTTCGTTAAGCACGTCGTGCTCGACGCCGGCCTTGCGGAAATAGGATTTTCCGGCCCCAAGCTGGGCCTTGGAGCGTTCGCCATTGGGCGCCACGATGGTCATCTCGCCGGAGGTCACGGGGACGATCACGTAGTCCATCTCATGGATGTGATGGCCGGTGGCGCTGCCCGGTGCGAGCCGCCACTGGGTGACGCGGACCTCTGCGGTATCAACCTGGACCTCGGACTGGGCGGGGAGCATCTTGGAACCTCTCAGGGAACGAACACCATAAACACGAACACGGCAAACACCACCATGTGGACCAGGCCAAACAGGATGTTGGTACGCCCGGTGCCGAAGGTCAGCATGCTCAGCATGAACGTGAGCAGCAACAACACGAGCCCCTGCTCGTTCAGCCCGAGCACCAGTTCCTTGTGCAAGAGATAGGCCGCCACGGAGACCGCGGGAACGGTCAGTCCGATGGTCGCAATCGAAGAGCCGAGCGCGAGGTTGATACTCTTCTGCAGATCGTTGCCGCGCGCCGCCGCAACCGCCGCGACACCTTCCGGCAGCAGGATCAACAGCGCCACGACGACGCCCGCAAAGGCCGGCGGTGCGCCGATGGCGGCCGTTGCGGCATCGACGACGAGCGAGAATTTCTTCGCCAGCAACACCACGGCGAGCAGCGAAATCAGGAGCAGGAAAACGCTCAAGGCGAGTTCCCGGCCCGAGATTGGCGGGCTGTCGCCGTCGAAGCCGGCGGTTTCATGGACGAAATAATCGCGATGGCGAATGGTCTGGGTGTACAGGAACACGGCATAGAGCAGGATGGTGACAACGTCGACGAAGCTGAGCTGGGCCGCCGAATAGACCGGTCCCGGCGTCGTCGCCGTGTAGTTCGGCAAGACCAATGTCATGGTGGCCAGGACGATCAGCATGCTGAGATAGAGGTTGGCGCCGGAGACCTGGAAATCCTGCTCGCGGTAGCGCAGACCGCCGACAAAGATGCAGATGCCGACCAGGCCGTTGCAGACGATCATCACCACCGCGAACACGGTGTCGCGGGCGAGTGCCGGCACCGCCTTGTCGCCGAGCATGATGGTCGCGATCAGCGCGACCTCGATAATGGTGACCGAGAGCGTCAGCAGCAGCGTGCCATAGGGCTCGCCAATCCGGTGCGCGATCACCTCGGCGTGATGCACGGCCGCGAACACCGTGCCGAACAGGATGACCAGCAGGACGACGGCGAACAGGACGCCGCTGGCGGACGGCGTGAAATCATAGCCCGCTGCGGTCGCAGCCGCGAACAGCAGCACCGCCAAAGCGGGAAAGATCCACGCCGATTTCGGCATCGCTCCGTGCGGGCTCATCAATCCTCACTCCGTCGCTTGCTGCTTCGCTCAGCCTTTCAAACCGTCGATGAAATGTCGAGCCGTTTCGATCGCGCCGAAATCGGCGAGATTCTCGTGGCCGCCGCCGGGAAAGCGCACAAACTGCTTCGGCTCGTGCGCGAGCGCAAACAGACGCTCGCCAAACGAAATGTTGATGGCGGGATCGTTGTCGCCATGCATGACGAGGAGCGGCGCGGTGACGCGGGAGATGCGTCGGTCGGAGTGAAACTGGTCCTTCATCAACAGGCGCACCGGCGCGATGCGAAACTGCGAGGCGGCGACGTCGGCCGTCGAAGTATAGGGTGCTTCCAGGATCAATTTTCCGATCACGTGTTCGGAAGCAAGCGCCACGGCCACGCCGGTGCCGAGCGAAAAGCCCCAGGCAACGATGCGGTCGGCGGAATAGCGCGCCGTGGTGAAGGCGTAAGCGGCGGCCGCGTCCTGCAGCAGCCCCACCTCGCTCGGTGATCCCGTTGATCCCGCATAGCCGCGATAGGACAGTGCGACGAGGCCGGTGCCGTCAGACGTGATGGCCTTGAAGCGGCCGACGAGGCCGGCGAGGAAATCGCCATTGCCGGGAAAAAACAGAACGACGGCATGGCCGGGCTTTGCCGGCACATGCCAGATGATGACCTTCTCGCCGTCGGCGCTCGTCAGCACATCCTCTTCGGCCTGCGGAAGACCGGCCGCGTCGGGTGCCATGCGTCCCACCGGCGGGATCGGAAACAGCATTTCGCGCTGCTTGAAATACAGCACAATCAGGCCGCCGAGATAGAAGACCGCAAGAACAATGACGATCCATTTCAGCACAGCCATTGACCTGCGCGTCCATCGCTATCGCATGCGGGATTTGAGAAGCTTCTCGACGTCCGGCTTGATGCTTTCGGGAATGGCGCGGCAGCCGCAGACGCGCGCATGGGCCGCATGCCACTTGATCCGTTGCTCCCGCCTCGCCCCGGGTGGCATGCGATTGAGCCGATGCCACTCCTTGTTCAGGGCCACGGGCTGCCTCACATCCCTTTGACGATGTTCTCGGTCATCTTCTTGGCGTCGCCGAGCAGCATCATGGTGTTGTCGCGGTAGAACAGCGGATTGTCGATGCCGGCATAGCCGGAGGCGAGCGAGCGCTTGATGAACATCACGGTGCCGGCCTTCCATACTTGCAGCACCGGCATGCCGTAGATCGGCGAGGTCTTGTCTTCTTCCGCCGCGGGATTGGTGACGTCGTTGGCGCCGATCACGAACGCCACGTCGGCCTGCGCGAACTCGGAATTGATGTCCTCGAGCTCGAACACCTCGTCATAGGGAACGTTGGCTTCGGCGAGCAGCACGTTCATGTGGCCGGGCATGCGGCCGGCGACGGGATGAATGGCGTATTTCACCTCGACGCCTTCCTTCTTCAGGGTATCGGCCATTTCGCGCAGCGCATGCTGCGCCTGCGCCACGGCCATGCCGTAGCCGGGCACGATGATGACCTTGGACGCATTCTTCATGATGAAGGCCGCGTCGTCGGCCGAGCCGAGTTTTGCAGGCTTCTGTTCGCCAGCGGGGCCACCGACCGCCGCGGTCTCGCCGCCGAAGCCGCCGAGGATGACCGAGATGAAGGAACGGTTCATCGCGTGGCACATGATGTAGGACAGGATCGCGCCGCTTGATCCGACCAGCGCGCCGGTGATGATCAGCGCCGAATTGCCGAGCGTGAAGCCGATGCCGGCCGCGGCCCAGCCCGAATAGGAATTGAGCATCGAGATCACGACCGGCATGTCGGCGCCGCCGATCGGGACGATCATGAGCACGCCGAGCAGCAGCGCGATGATCACGTTCAGCCAGAAGAACACGGCGCTGCCGGTGACGACGAGGCCGATAATGCAGGCCACCAGCGCGACCGCGAGCGCAATGTTGATGACGTGCCGCGCCGGCAGGATGATCGGTGCGCCGCTCATCCGCGCCGAAAGCTTCAGGAACGCGATCACCGAGCCGGTGAAGGTCAGCGCGCCGATGGCGACGCCGAGCGACATTTCGACCAGGCTCTGCTGATGGATGTTGCCGGGCGTGCCGATGTCGAAGGCTTCCGGCGCGTAGAAGGCGCCGGCGGCGACCAGCACCGCGGCCATGCCGACCAGCGAGTGGAAAGCCGCGACGAGCTCGGGCATCGACGTCATCGGCACGCGGCGGGCGATAACAGCGCCGATCGAGCCGCCGATCGCGATGCCGACCACGACCAGCAGCCACGCAAGGCCATCCGCCGGCGGATGGTTGGCGAGCGTGGTCGCGACCGCGATCGCCATGCCGATCATGCCGAACAGATTGCCCTGGCGCGATGTGGCCGGGCTCGACAGCCCGCGCAACGACAGGATGAACAGCACACCCGCCACGAGATAAAGCAGTGCAGACAGATTAGCGTTCATCTCAGGTCCCCATTCGCCTCATCCCGAGGTGCCGCTACTTGGACTTCTTCCTGTACATCCCCAACATGCGCTGGGTCACAAGAAAGCCCCCGAAAATGTTGACGCAGGCGAACACCAGCGCCACGAAGCCAAAGCCGCGCGCCCAGCCGCTGCCGCTCGAAACATTCGCAACCCCGCCGGCGAGCAGCGCGCCGACCACGATCACCGAGGAGATCGCATTGGTCACGCTCATCAGCGGCGTATGCAGCGCTGGAGTCACCGACCACACCACGAAATAGCCGACGAACACGGCGAGGACGAAAATCGACAGCCGGAACACGAAGGGATCGACGGCCTGTGCCATATGCTCCATGGCTCTCTCCTCTCAAGCTTTCGGCTGGAAGTTCGGATGGATGACGGCGCCGTCTCTGGTCAGCGCGGTGGCTTTCACGAGCTCGTCGTCCCAGTTGACCGCGAGCGCCTTGTTGGCCTTGTCGATCAGCGTCTCGATGAACGAGAACAGGTTGCGTGCGTAGAGCCCCGAGGCCGAGGCCGCCACGCGGCCGGCGACATTGGTGTAGCCGACGATCTTGACGCCATCGACCTCGACGACCTCGCCTGGCTTCGCGCCTTCGACGTTGCCGCCGCGCTCGACCGCGAGATCGACCAGCACCGAGCCCGGTCGCATCGATTTCACCATCTCGCCGGAGACGAGCCGCGGCGCCGGCCGGCCCGGGATCAGCGCGGTCGTGATCACGACGTCCTGCTTCTTGATGTGCTCGGCCGTGAGCGCGGCCTGCTTGGCCTGGTACTCCTTCGACATCTCCTTGGCGTAGCCGCCGGCGGTCTGCGCGTTCTTGAACTCCTCGTCCTCGACCGCGAGGAATTTGGCGCCGAGCGATTCCACCTGCTCCTTGGTCGCGGGCCGGACGTCGGTCGCGGTGACGATAGCACCGAGCCGGCGCGCAGTCGCGATCGCCTGCAGGCCGGCGACGCCGACGCCCATGATGAATACCTTCGCCGCCGGAACCGTGCCGGCCGCGGTCATCATCATCGGGAACGCGCGACCGAAGGCTTCGGCGCCTTCGATGACGGCGCGGTAGCCGGCGAGGTTCGCCTGCGAAGACAATACGTCCATTACCTGGGCGCGGGTGATGCGCGGCATCAGCTCCATCGCAAAGGCGGAAATACCGGCATCGGCCATCGCCTTCAGCGCGGCGTCATTGCCGTAAGGGTCCATGATCGCGATGATCAGCGCACCGCGCTTGTATTTGCCAAGCTCGGAGGCTTCCGGCCGCTTCACCTTGATGACGATATCGGCGTCCTTCAACGCATCGGCACTGACGGTGGCGCCGACCGCCGTGAACTCGGAATCCGGCAGGCCGGACTTGATACCGGCTCCCGGCTCGACCGCGACCTCGACGCCCAGCGCCTTGAACTTCTTCACCGTGTCGGGCGAGGCCGCGACCCGTGGTTCGGCGGGATCGATTTCCCTGGCAACGGCAATCTTCATGAGGCCTCCGGGCGCCGCGAGGCGCGCGCACAAGACGGGCGTTGCGCCAGCGTGATGCGGCGCAACGTTGACGGAAAGATCAGACCAGGAAAATGGCCATCAGGATCAGGATGAGCGCAACAGCCGTTGTGCCGTATTTCACGAGCTTGATGAAGCCCTCATATGTCGCCTCATGGGCCGGATAGTCCATGCCGTCGGCGGTCGTGTAGGCCACTTCGCTATGATCTGCCATTGCTGTCCCCAGTCGAAAGTCGATTATGGCGTGGAATTACCGCAAAGCCGGGGGCAGGGCAACGGCGCCCTGCCTATCGCCTCATTGGGAAGGCCAATTATCCCGGACTAGGCGGGTGATGCCCGCTTCATTTGCCGCTTCGGCCGCAGGCCACGCCTCAGCCCATGGCCTCCAGCTCGTCGATCATGCCGGAAATGACCGAGAGCCCGCCGTCCCAGAATTTGGGGTCCTTGGCGTCCAGCCCGAACGGCTTCAGGAGCTCGGAATAATGTTTGGTGCCGCCGGCCGCGAGCATGGCGAGGTAGCGCTCGGCAAAGCCGTCGGAGGCATGCTCGTAAACTGCGTAAAGCGAATTCACCAGGCAATCGCCGAAGGCGTAGGCATAGACGTAGAACGGCGAATGGATGAAGTGCGGGATGTACATCCAGAAATTCTCGTAGCCCGGCTTGATCTCGATCGCCGGGCCCAGGCTCTCGCCCTGCACGGAGAGCCAGATCTGGCCGATTCGCTCGGCGGTCAATTCGCCGTTCTTGCGCTCGGTATGCACCGCGCGCTCGAAGGAATAGAACGCGATCTGCCGCACCACGGTGTTGATCATGTCCTCGACCTTGCCTGCGAGCAGCGCCTGGCGTTGCTTGGCATTCCTTGTCTGCGACAACAGTCGCCGGAAGGTCAGCATCTCGCCGAACACGCTGGCGGTTTCCGCCAATGTCAGCGGCGTCGGCGCCATCAGCGCGCCGTTCCTGGCTGCCAGCACCTGGTGCACGCCATGGCCAAGCTCATGGGCCAGCGTCATCACGTCGCGCGGCTTGCCCTGGTAATTCATCAGCACATAAGGATGCGCGGACGGCGTGGTCGGATGCGAGAACGCGCCGGGCGCCTTGCCGGGCCGCACCGGCGCATCGATCCAGCGGTCGGTGAAGAAGCGCTCGGCGATGTCGGCCATGCGCGGCGAAAAACCACGATAAGCCGTCAGCACCATGTCCTGCGCCTCCGGCCAGGCGATGCTGCCGGTCGCGGCGAACGGCAGCGGCGCATTGCGGTCCCAATGCGCGAGCTTCTCCCTTTTGAACCAGCCTGCCTTCAGCCGATAATAACGGTGCGACAGTTTCGGATAGGCGGCGCGCACCGAGGAAACCAGCGCGTCGACCACTTCGCGCTCGACGCGGTTGTTGAGATGGCGGGAGTCCGCGACATCGGCAAAGCCGCGCCAGCGGTCGGAGATGTCCTTGTCCTTGGTGAGCGTATTGGTGATCAGCGCAAAGGTGCGCTCATTGGCCTTGAAGGTTTTTGCCAGCGCCTCGGCGGAAGCCTTGCGCTTCTTGCCGTCGCGGTCCTGCAGGAGATTGAGTGCGGGCTCGATCGCCAGCTCCTTGCCCGACACCTTGAAGCGCAGCGAGGAGATGGTCTGATCGAACAGGCGGTTCCAGGCGGAATAGCCCGTCTGTGATTTCTCATGGAAGAGTTGCTCGACGCGATCCTCGAGCTGATAGGGCTTGTCCTTGCGCAGGTCCTCGATCCACGGACGGTAATGCCCGAGTTCCGGCGTCCGCATCGCCTGCTCGATCACGGCATCGTCAATGCGATTGAGTTCGAGCGCAAAAAACAGCAGATGCGTGGAGGCTGCGGTCAGCCGCTCGGATATGTCGCCGTAAAATTTCGAGATCGCGGCATCGACGCTGTCGCCGGCATGAACGAGGCCGGCATAGGAACCAAGTCTCCCTGCGAGATCATCGATCGCCTCATAGCGTCGCACGGCTTCCGCGAGCCACTTTCCGCCATCTTCGCTCGCGCTATGTTCCGCGAGCTTGCCTTTGTAGTCCGTCTCAAACGCGACGCAATCCGAATCCATTTTCGCGAGGTCGGCTGCTACTTCCGGCACGTCGATGCCGGCATAGAGATCGGCCAGGTTCCATTCCGGCAATTTGCCGGCTTTGTTCATCCTGGACTTGTTCATCTTGGGCTTGGCTGCGGATTTATTGGTGTTCGATTTGCGGAGAGCGGACGTGGAGCGCGAGGTCATTTTGTTCAGAACCTGTGTTCAACCGGAGCGGATGGCAAAATTTAAGAGTGCATTAATCGGCATCGGCGAGAGTGCCCCGATTCGGGACAGATAATGTAGCGTTGCGGGGAAAGCCATGGCTGCCAGCATTTTGATCGCCGACGATGACGCAGTACAGCGCCGTCTGGTTGAAAGCATGGTGCAAAAATGCGGCTATGAAGCGGTCGTGGTCGACAGCGGCGACGCGGCGGTCGCCATGCTGACCGGAGCGGACGCGCCCGCGATCGACGCCGTTGTGCTCGATCTCGTCATGCCCGGCCTCGACGGCATGGGCGTGCTCGCAAAAATCCGTGATGCCGGGCTCAACATTCCCGTGATCGTGCAGACCGCGCATGGCGGTATCGACAATGTCGTCTCCGCGATGCGCGCGGGTGCGCAGGATTTCGTGGTGAAGCCGGTCGGCCTCGAGCGGCTCCAGGTATCGCTGCGCAATGCGCTCAACACTTCCGCACTGAAAGGCGAACTGCTGCGCATCCGCCACAGCCGCGAAGGCCGCCTGACGTTTTCCGACATCATCACCCGCAGCGAGGCCATGGCGGGCGTGATGCGCACGGCGCAGAAGGCTGCTTCCTCCTCGATTCCCGTGCTGATCGAGGGCGAATCCGGCGTCGGCAAGGAATTGTTCGCCCGCGCTATCCATGGCAGCGGCGAGCGCAAGTCAAAACCTTTCGTCGCGGTCAATTGCGGCGCGATCCCCGACAATCTCGTGGAGTCGATCCTGTTCGGTCACGAGAAGGGCGCCTTCACCGGCGCAACCGACCGCCACACCGGCAAATTCGTCGAGGCGCACGGCGGCACGCTGTTCCTCGACGAAGTCTCGGAACTGCCGCTGGCCGCTCAGGTGAAATTGTTGCGCGCGCTGCAGGAAGGCGCGGTCGAAGCCGTCGGCGGCAAGAAGCCGGTGAAGGTCGATGTCCGCATCATCTCCGCGACCAACCGCAAGCTGCTCGATCGCGTCAAGGGCGGCCACTTTCGCGAAGACCTGTTCTATCGCCTGCACGTGCTGCCGCTGACCATTCCGCCCTTGCGCACGCGCCGCGAGGACATCCCGCATCTGCTGCGGCATTTCCTGGCGCGGTTCGGCGCGGAGGAAAACCGTGCCATCACCGGCATCAGCGGCGAGGCCATGGCGCATCTTGCGCAGCTCGACTGGCCCGGCAACATCCGCCAGCTCGAGAACGCGATCTATCGTGCGGTCGTAATGAGCGACAGCGACCAGCTCGGGATCGCGGATTTCCCGTTTGCGCAGGCCCATGCGCCGGTTGCGGGCGAAATGCACAGCGAGCCCCTGATCGTTTCTCCGGCGATCCAGCCCTCGGCTGCTTCGATGGTTTCAGGTAATGAGATACCTATTTCTCCTCTGCCCGCCAACGGCAGCCTGTCGATGCTGACAGCCTCCGGAGAAGTACGGCCTCTTGAGGAAATGGAGAACGAGATCATCCGCTTCGCGATCTCGCATTATCGCGGCCAGATGTCGGAAGTCGCCCGCCGCCTCAAAATCGGCCGGTCCACACTCTATCGCAAGCTCGACGAGGCCTCGGCCGACGATCAGGCGGCCGGCGGCAACGAGGAATAGCGAATCAAAACTGGCCGCAAGCCTCGGCGATTTCAGAAGATTTGAACCGTGGCTTGGCGGTGACAGACAAATGAAGACCTACATGGCAAAAGCGCACAATCCGTTGCGGAGGGGCTTGTTCGAAGTCAGTTTGTCGTGAGGGCCCCTGGAGGTGCTGGCTGCACAAGCAGGGCCTGTGTATCGTTTGTAATGAATCGTAGCGTGCAAACGTAACAAAAATCGGCGGGCCGACCTTTTTGCCGAAGCTGACAACGATAACCGAAACTGTTCCGCGCCGGGCAGTTATCACCCGAGGGGTGTGAAAATGCGAGACTGTTCGAACAATCGTGGTGGATTTAACCGCGTCTTGATGGTTGTCGCGGCAACTTTCCTCACGATGTCCGCAACCTCGGCGCTGGCGCAGGATCCCTCGCGTGCGACGCCCGCGGAATTGGCAATCGATGCGGCGATTCCGCGCCCCGAACCTGCCAACGTGCCGCCGCCGACCGCGGCTGATTTCAAGATGGACACCACCGGCTCGACCACGCCGGCCGTGGCCGATGCCGCAAAACCCACCGATACCAAGCCCGCCGATGTCGCGACCGCGCCGGCCCCCGTTACCCCCGACCACGCGACGCTGGCACCGAGCGTGCCGCTCCCGGCCTCGACCGACACCGCCGCCACGCCGCCCGCCCCTACGGCTCCTGCGACCGCGACGGTCGCTCCGGCGGAAGCAGCGCCTGCTGCCGCTTCCACCACTCCGGCGGCGGAACCCGCGGTCAAGGTCAGCACAGTGGCGCCGGCGGATCAGCCGGTCGCCGACAAGATCAAGGACATGCTGGCCGCCAAGAGCTTGCGCTACTTCGATCGCAAGGCCGAGCGCGCCGCGGTCGAGAAATTTTACGCAGCGCGCGACTACGCGCCGCTGTGGACGCAGGCCGCCATCATGACGGAGAGCGCCAGGGGCGTGATCGCCCGCCTCAAGGACGCTGCCTCCGACGGGCTCAACGCGGGCGACTACCCAGTGCCGGATTTCGCATCGGCCGTCGCACCTGACGTGCTCGCCGAAGCCGACCTGAAACTGACCGCCAGCATGCTCGACTATGCGCGCCAGGCCCAGAGCGGCCGGATGCACTGGTCGCAGGTCTCTGCCGACATCCAGTACCCCGAACATCCGACCGATCCGGCGGAAGTGCTCGCCAATGTCACCTCGGCCGTGGATGCGTCGGCTGCGCTCGACAGCTACAACCCGCCACAGAAGCTCTATCAGGAGCTGAAGAAGAAGCTTGCCGAATTGCGCGGCCAGGGCGACGGTGCGGTGGTCGCCGTCGGCGACGGTCCGACGCTGAAATACACGCCTGCCAAGGGCAAGAAGCAGCCGGAAGTCGTGGTGGAAGATCCGCGCGTGCCGCAGCTCCGTGCCAAGCTCGGCGTCACCGAAATCGCCGACGACACCCGTTACGATGCCAAGGTCGCCGAGGCCGTGCGCCGCTTCCAGGAGAACGCGGACTTGCCGGCCACCGGCGCGCTCGACACCCGCACCGTTGCCGCCATCAACAGCCCGAAGCGCGACAAGCAGATCGACACCGTGCTCGTGAACATGGAGCGCTGGCGCTGGATGCCGCGCGACCTCGGCGCGCCCGCGATCGGCGACGCCTATGTCATCCTCAACATCCCCGACTACACGCTGAAGGTGATGCAGCACGGCGCGCAGGTCTGGACCACCCGGGTCGTGACCGGCAAGCCGGGCATTCACGCCACGCCGCTGCTGACCGAGACGATGAAGTACATCACGGTCAATCCGACCTGGAACGTTCCGCCATCGATCGTGTACGGCGAATATCTGCCGGCCTTGCAGCAGGATCCGACCGTGCTGCAGCGCATGGGCCTGCGGCTCGAACAGAACCGCGACGGCAGCGTGCACATTTCGCAGCCGCCGGGCGAAGCCAACGCGCTCGGCCGCGTCCGCTTCAATTTCCCGAACAAGTTCCTGGTCTATCAGCACGATACCCCGGACAAGTACCTGTTCGAGAAAACCGAGCGCGCCTACAGCCATGGCTGCATGCGGGTGCAATATCCGGATCAGTACGCCGCGGTGCTCTTGAACATCACGATGGCGAACGAGCACTGGACGCCGGAGCGTATCCGCAGCATGTACGGCTCGAGCGAAATCGACCTGAAATTCCCGACCCCGATCCCGGTCAACATCACCTACCAGACCGCCTTCGTGGATGATGCCGGCAAGTTGCAGATCCGCAAGGACATCTACGGCCGGGACGCCAACATGATCTCGATGCTGAAGGGCGCCCGCAGCAAGGAGATGGAGAACGTGGTCGCGCACTCGCAGCCGGGCTACGGCAAGCCGGCCGGCACCACCCTGCCGCCCGGCGTGAGCTTCGCCAGCAACAATGGGTTCTCCTCGGGTCCGTCGTTCTTCGAGCGGCTGTTCGGGGGACCGCCCATCCCGCCAGCTCCGATCGGCCGACGCGGGCAGCCCTCGCAGTCCGGGCAACGCCGGATATTCACCCGGTAAGCCAGCCCGCTAGCCCCACCAATTTCCGTTGGAAATCAACGACCTCGCCGCAAGGCGGGGTCGTTTGGCGTTAACCATTCTCCACCTGGATTTGAGCGGCGGGCACTTTTTCGCCACACTCCACCGGTTAGGTTAACCCTGACTTGGGGCGGGATGGTAAATCTTCGTTAACCATCTCGTATTAAGAAAGCGTTCATTCTCTTTTTGCCGCACGGGGCTGGCGAGAAGAGTGCAATGACCGCTCGTCGACTGGGTGGGCTCATCGTGCTGATTGACCTCGCACGTCAATTAAAATCGCTGTCTGTGCCTAATGCGGGCTTCAGGGCCGGGACCTGCATTGGCCTTGCGTCGCTTGCCTTGCTCGTGGGCGCCGGCTCAGTGCATGATGCGACCGCGGAAAACGAGACGCGCACGCTCTCCTTCCATCACACCCACTCCAACGAAGACCTGACTATCACCTTCAAGCGCGACGGCCGCTATGACGAAGCCGCGCTGAAGCAGCTCAATCATTTCCTGCGCGACTGGCGCACCCAGGACGAGACGGTGATGGACCGTCACCTCTTCGACATCCTCTGGGAAGTCTATCGCGACGTCGACGGCAAGCAGCCGATCCAGATCGTTTCCTCGTATCGTTCTCCCGCCACTAACGCCATGCTCCGCCGCCGCTCCGCGCATTCGGGCGTGGCGCGCTTTTCCCAGCACATGCTGGGCCATGCCATGGACTTCTACATCCCGGGCGTGCCGCTGGAGCAGATCCGCTTCGCGGGGCTCCGCCTGCAGCGCGGCGGCGTCGGCTTCTATCCGACCTCGGGATCGCCCTTCGTGCATCTCGACACCGGCAGCATCCGCCACTGGCCGCGCATGACGCACGATCAGCTGGCCAAGGTGTTCCCGGACGGCCGCACCGTGCATGTCCCGACCGACGGCGTGCCGCTGAAGGGCTATGAGCTCGCCAAGGCCGACATCGAGAAGCGCGGCAATGGCGATGATGCCGCGACCATCAACAAGCCGTCGCTCTTTGCCGCGCTGTTCAAGGGTGGCAAGTCGAACGACGAGGATGACGAGGCGGCTGCTCCGGCCGAGGAGAAGCCAGCTGTCGCGGCGAAGCCCGCCGAGACCGGGCCGACCCCACGCACCAAGCCGCAAGTCACCGCTGCCCTGCAGCTCGCCTCCGCCGACGCCCAGCTCGTGCAACCGCCGAAGGCAAAGCCGGCCTCCGCTCCGGCCGAGAAGGCTGAAGTCAAGCCCGAGACCGCAGCGCCCGAGACCGCCAAACCAGAGACCACCAAGCCTGAGACTCCCGCCGATATCATCAATGCCCGCGGCTTCTGGGGCGACAACACCCCGCCGAAGCAGGATGCGGCGGCCCAGGTGATCGCGGCTGTCGCCGCCCGCAAGGCGCTGGAAGCCGCCGATCCGCAGTCGACCGCGAGCACGTCGGCGCCCTATCAGGCGATGGCCTACGCGCCGCCAGCCGCCCCCCCGGCCGACCGTTCCAACATCGTCGCGGCTTCGGCACCGATCCCGCGGAGCCCCCGTCCCGCACTCGCGCGCAATCCGAACGCCGCGACCGAGATCAACACCATCGCGACCAAGGGCACCGCGGGCCAGGGCGATCTGATCGCCAACTCGACGCGGCTTTCGGCCGCCAAGGGCAACGACATCTGGCTGCGCATGCTGATGCTGGCGCCGAACATGAACACCTCGATGTCGGTGACCATGATGGGCGATACCGATCTGACCCAGATGCGCGCGTTCTTTGTGAAGCCGCAGGCTGCGATCGCAATTCACTTCTCCGACGATCCGATGCTGGGGCTTGCCACCGATCATTTCTCGGGCTCGGCGATCACCAAGCTCGAGACCATGTCGTTCACGCTGCGCACGGCGCTGCTGAAGTAGTTTCCCGACTGCATCCGAAAAACCGGTGTCGTCCTCGCGAAGGCGAGGACCATAACCACCGTTAGCCGTCGTAGCCGACGCTGTCGCGTGGTTATGGATCCCGGATCGCGCTCGCTGACGCTCGCTTGTCCGGGACGACAGCAATGAGTGAGGTGCTTGCGCGCCTCAAATCATCCCCAGCGCCTGCATATAGGTTTCCAGGATGGTTTCCTCTTCCTGGCGCTCGTTGGGATCCTGCTTGCGCAGCCGGATGATGGTGCGCAGCGCCTTCACGTCGAAGCCGTTGCCCTTGCTCTCGGCATAGACGTCGCGGATGTCGTCGGAGATCGTCTTCTTCTCTTCTTCCAGCCGCTCGATGCGCTCGATGATCGACTTGAGCTGATCCTTGGCGAAGCGTGTCGCGGGTTGTTCTTCCTGGACGGCGGCGGGGGTGGCCATCTCTTACTCCTGAAATCAAACTGACAATGAGCTTGCGACACGGCCTGCTTCCGTCAGGCATGCGTCTTTTCGCGGATGACCCTCGATTTTGCGGGCGCTTCCGTCAAGGCAACATCCCCTTCATCCACAGCGGCACCCACACCTTCCCGCGTCCCGCGGAGAAAGCTGTGGATCGTGCGGACTGCACTTACAGTTTGATCAGGGATCGCGGCGAAGCGCGAATCAGGGGCCGGGATGCGCCTTCTTCATCGCCGCCATCTGCTCCCGCGTGGCGCTGCCCTGATATTTCGTCTTCCAGGTCTCATAGGGCATGCCGTAGACCTCCTCGCGGCTTTCATCCTTGCTGAGCGCAACGCCCTTCTCGTCGGCCGCGTCCTTTAGCCAGTTGGAGAGGCAGTTGCGGCAAAAGCCCGCCAGATTCATCAGGTCGAGGTTCTGGACGTCGGTCCGCTCGCGCAAATGCGCGACCAGGCGCCGGAAAGCGGCGGCTTCAAGTTCCGTTCTGGTTTTGTCGTCAATGGCCATGATCGTTATCCCGCCGTTGCAGAGTCTAGGTATTATGTGGACCTTGTCATATATTTTGCCATATCGCAGCATAAACAGCTGCTTACGGGACGATTCGGACGGTCCCCTGGCATCCGGTTCCGCCCAGCCATTGACAGTCGCCCTGGCCCCACGCGAAATCGATAACAAACCGGTATAGCTTCGCGCGATGATCTCTCAAAGTTCCGCTCGCCGCCGTCCGCTCGCTGCCGGTATCCTTCCCGCGCTGGCGTTTGTTGTGCTTTGCCTCTGGAACAATCCGGCGGCCGCGGACTTCCGTCTCTGCAACAACACCTCCAGCCGGGTCGGGATCGCGCTCGGCTACAAAGATGCGGAGGGATGGACCACCGAAGGCTGGTGGAACGTCTCTTCGCGAAGCTGTGAGACCTTGCTGAAGGGAGCTCTCGTTGCGCGTTTTTATTACATCTATGCGCTTGACTATGACCGCGGCGGCGAATGGTCGGGGCAGGCCTTCATGTGCTCGCGTGACAAGGAGTTCACGATCAAGGGCACCGAGAACTGCCTGGCGCGGGGCTTTGACCGCACCGGCTTCTTCGAGGTCGATACCGGTGAACAGCGGGCTTGGACCGTGCAACTGACCGACGCCAACGAACAGCCGGCGGCGCAGCAGCGCGTGCCGGGCCTGCCGGGAACGGTGGGACCTGGCGGCAACGTTCCGGGCCTGCCCAATACACCACCTGCTGCGCCTCCGGGCGCGTCTGGTCTGCCGCCAGCCGCAACGCCCGGAAACAAGCCATGAGACGGCTGCGACGTATCAAGATCCTCGCCACCCTCGGCCCGGCGTCATCCGACCTCGCGATGATCCGCCGCCTGTTCGAGGCCGGCGCCGACATCTTCCGCATCAACATGAGCCACACATCGCATGACAAGATGCGCGAGTTGGTGGCGACCATCCGCAATGTCGAATCGAGCTACGGGCGGCCGATTGGCATCCTGGTCGATCTGCAGGGCCCGAAGCTGCGGCTCGGATCGTTTGCGGACGGCGCGGTGCAGCTCAACAATGGCCAGAGTTTCACGCTCGATTCCGACAAGGCGCCCGGCGACGCCACGCGCGTGAACCTGCCGCATCCGGAAATCCTCGCAGCACTCCGCCCCGGACATGCGCTGTTGCTCGACGACGGCAAGGTGCGACTGATCGCGGAAGAGACCTCTCCCGAGCGCGCCGTCACCCGCGTCGTGATCGGCGGCAAGATGAGTGACCGCAAGGGCGTCAGCCTGCCCGACACCGACCTGCCGGTGTCGGCGATGACGCCGAAGGACCGCGCCGACCTCGAGGCCGCACTCACGACAGGCATCGACTGGATCGCGCTCTCCTTCGTGCAGCGCGCCGAGGACGTCGTCGAGGCCAAGAAGATGATCCGCGGCCGCGCCGCCGTGATGGCAAAGATCGAGAAGCCGCAGGCGATCGACCGCCTGCCCGAGATCATCGAGGCCTCCGACGCGCTGATGGTCGCGCGCGGTGATCTCGGCGTCGAGCTGCCGCTAGAGCGCGTGCCGAGCCTGCAGAAACAGATGACACGGATGGCGCGCCGCGCCGGCAAGCCGGTGGTGATCGCAACGCAGATGCTGGAATCGATGATCCAGGCGCCGGTGCCGACTCGCGCCGAGGTCTCCGACGTCGCCACCGCCGTCTATGAAGGCGCGGACGCGATCATGCTGTCGGCGGAATCCGCCGCCGGCAAATTCCCGGCGGAATCGGTCGCGACCATGAACCGCATCGGCGAGGAAGTGGAGCGCGATCCGACCTATCGCGAGGTGATCACGGCGCAGCGGGCCGAGCCGGAAGAGACCGTAGGCGATGCGATCGCGGACGCCGCGCGGCAAATCGCGGAGACGCTAGATCTGCCGGCGCTGATCTGCTGGACCTCGTCGGGCTCGACCGCGATCCGCGTGGCGCGCGAGCGACCCAAGCCGCCGATCGTCGCGATCACGCCGAACCTAGCGGCGGGACGCAAACTGTCCGTGGTCTGGGGCGTGCATTGCGTCGTTGCGGAGGACGCGCAGAATCTCGACGACATGGTCAGCCGCGCCGGCCGTATCGCCTTTCGGGATGGTTTTGTACGCGCCGGGCAGCGTGTGCTGATTGTCGCCGGCGTGCCGCTCGGCATTCCCGGCACCACCAACATGGTGCGTATCGCTTCCGTCGGCCCCGACGGCGACGCGGATATGTGAGCCGCTGGTGATGGCGCGCTAAGCGCCAACCAGCGTCTTTGCCGGCAGCACCGCCTGTACCACAAGCCCGCGGGCGCGCGCATCCATCACGCCGACCGCGCGCAGGGCCAGCAGCGTCACGCTCTGCACCACGTCGCGCATCCTGGCAGGGTCGTCGAGATTGTCGGGCGCGAGCGGTCCCACCAAAGCCTCATGCAGCGCGCCGAGCAGCGCGGTCGCGGCGAGCTGCGAGTCCTGCGCCGGCAAATGTCCGGCCTTCACCGCGGCGTCGATACGGCCTGCGATCTCGCCCGCGATCTCGCGCCGGCTCGCAAGCCGTGAAGCAGTGACATCGACATCGACGGGTTCGGCCAGAATGCCCCAGGCAAGCTTGCGTTGCGACAGCACATGGACGGCAACCGTTGAAACGGCGGCAGCCAGCGCCGACGACGGCCCAGGCGCGGCGTCCGCCGCGCGGCGGATGGCGGCGAGCTCGTCGCGCGAAACATCGGCGATCAGTTCGGAGATCAAATCCGCTTTCGACGGGAAATAGCGGTAGACCGTGCCGGCCGCCACATTGGCGCGAACCGCGACGGGCGCGATCTGCACCGCCGACATGCCGGCCTCGGCCGCGGCATCCCTTGCTGCGGCCAGAATGGCGCTGCGCCGCGCAGCGAGGCGCTTCACAACTTGATGGGTCCGCCGATAAACCATGGCGCGTTTCTCGTCCCACTGCGCGGACCGGCTTCGAGGCACGATCGAACGCGTCTTCACTGTTTTGAGCGATTTGCCCGCAAATCGCTGCCAAGAACTGAACAACTATTCAGAGCGGAAGACAAGAAGCAAATGTGACGTTGTCGATGTTTCTATGCGCCCCCGGCAAAGCCGCGGACCCTCAGCCGGGTGGGTTGGCCGCGGCACCGAAGCGTAACCGCATTCTTTGGTTGCTGTTATCAACTTAATCAACCATTTAACGGCATATTCACGGCTTCGCCCCATAACAGCAGCAGGAACAATGCGCCAAAGGCGATCTCTGCTGCGGGGGGCGTGCCGTGAGCTGGCTTGGACAAGATGCTGGACATCGCGGCGAGGCCGTCCCGCACCTGCACGACATTGATTTGCGAGATGATCGGCAAGCCCTGGCGAGCGAAGCCACCGTCAAGGCGATCATGGATCGCAATGACGGAAAGGGACCGGGTTTCGACACGCTTCGCCTCTGGCTCGCCCTTTGCGTGCTGCTGGTTCACAGCGTCGCCGTCGCGCAATACGACCAGGGCCTGCCGCAAAAGCTGTGGAGCGGGCCAACGCGGCCGTTCCTGCTCGCAATCCTGCCAATGTTTTTCGCGCTGAGCGGCTTTCTCGTCACTGGGAGCGCCATGCGGGTGAGATCGGCGAAGACGTTCCTTGCGTTGCGTCTTCTTCGGCTCCTGCCCGCGCTGGCGGTGGAAGTGACCCTGTCGGCACTTGTTCTGGGGCCGATCCTGACCGTCGTGCCGCTTCAGCAATATTTCAGTGACCGGCTGTTCTATTCATACTTCGGCAACATCGTTGGCCACGTCCAATTCTACTTGCCCGGCGTGTTCACCGCCGCACCCATGGCGGGCGTGGTCAACCTGAACCTGTGGACCTTGACCCCTGAATACTACTGCTACGCTTTCATTCTTTTCCTCATGGTTTCGGGCGCACTGTTTGATCGTCTGAAGATCACGATTATCGCAGCCGTCATGTTCGCGATCCTGGGCGCCGGCAACAGTCTCCTCAGTCTCGGAGAGACCGACACGATGTACGGCGCACCCGTCCTGCTGATGAGCTTTGTCGCAGGCGCCTGCGCCTATTGCTGGCGCGGGCATGTCGCGGTTCGCGACGATCTTTTCGCGCTGGCGATCATCGCCCTTTACATCGCCTGGAGCTTTCGCGGCGCGATGGCGCTGGGCCTGCTCCCGCTGATCTATTGCACGGTCTATCTCGGCATGCGGCCGCTCCCGCGTCTCAAATGGCTTCCGGAAGGCGACTACTCATATGGCATCTATCTCTATGGATTTCCCATTCAGCAGGCGCTCGTCGAGGTTTTTCCAACACTGAAGGTCTGGTGGGCACTGTTTCCGACGGCCGCGCTGGTTACAACCGCGCTGGCCGTGATCTCGTGGCACTTCATCGAACGACCCACGCTTTCCCTCAAGCGGATCGTGACGCCGCTGCGCGCATGGCGCACGGCTTCCTGACCATCGAGCGGGCGCCTATCATCGTTCAGGCATCGGCGAGCGACACGGCGCCGCCGGCCACCACCAGCCGATAGTCGCGAACGCCGTAGCGCGCGGAGAGCGCCGGGCTTGACGATGAATCCGCTTAAGGGCCTTCTCGAAATCGCGCACGCCAGGGAAGGCAGGCGGGACTCAGCCGCCCCTGAGCGTCGGGCTGAGCTTGCGGCACCAATTGCGCGTTGGCACTTCGACAAGCAGGTGCAAGACCGCGGCGAGGCCGATCGAAAGCAAGATGCTGGCGACGATGGCGCCGGCCGGAGAGATCATCTGCCACAGCTCGGTGAAGTTCGCGGTCCACCGGATCAGCAAATAATGTGAGATGTAGAGCGAATAGGAGATGCTTCCGAGCCATTGCAGGATGGGCGAAAAGGAAGCGCCGTGGAGTTCGGCTGAGACGACGGTACCGATGAGGAGCGCCGCACCAAGTCCATAGGTCGGCACACGCGCGAATTGAGGATCGCTCGATCCGTGAACGAAAATCCAGTACCAGCCCGCAGCGAATAAGGCTGCTGAGATGGCGGCAATGTACGGCAAAAAAGGCAGCGTTCCATTGATCCGGACAAGGTAAGCGATAAAGACACCGGCGCCGAACTCCAGAATCAGGGGATGCGAATAGATACCGAGAGGCAGGTGAAAAATGATCGCGACCACCGCAATGCCAAGCGCCGCGAACAAGGATTCGAAAAGGCGGCGGGGTGCAATGGCAAGTATCACCGCGACAACAGCGTAGAAGTGCATTTCAAAAGCAATCGACCAGGCGGGTGGGATGTGCCAGTTCGGATAGTCCCAAGCGAAGATATGGCCAAGGTCCAGCGCAGGGGGATCTCCCGGGGACGGTGCGATCCAGTACGAACTGATCAATGCCGCAAGCAATACCAGCCAATACACCGGATAGATTCGAATGACCCTCCTGAAAACAAAATTCAGCGCGTCGGTTTGCGACGCTGCCGTACTCGCAATGATGAATCCGGAAATGACGAAGAAGATGTCCACGCCGCTCGCCAAGATGGTGAGCGCTCCTTCGGCGGCACTTTGCGTCCCCAAATCGGAGCGGGCGGTTACCGCGTGTCCGCAGACGACCGCCAGCGCAGCGAGGCCGCGCATGGCTTGCACACCATAGAATGTCCGCATAATGCCCCGGCACGCTCACTTTCCGTGCGCACAATCTATGAGAGTGAAATATTAACAGTAAGTTGTGAGGTTGATGCGCGTTCGTGACCGTCTCAATCAGCCCGCATCAGTTGCGAATTCTCGCTCGCAGCGATACCGCGCCACCGGTCACCAGCCGATAGTCGCGAAAACCGAACGGCAGGCGATGAGAATGGCGCAGGCAGCTATCGCACCGCCTCCGATCAGATCGATCAGGTGGCGACCGCCGTGCGGAGTGGGTCGAGACCAGCACGGTTGAGTTGATCGGGGGCGGGCAATCTGCATCCCGCATTAACTATCGCTCTTACCTCGATCTTAAGCACTGTTGGGAAGTGTGCAGGGATTAACCCTGGTGCAGTTTGGCCGATTCAGACATCCGCGTTGCCTGGCAACCGGAGTAGCAGCTCAAGACAGGCGCCCCAATTGCGAAGCAATGCAGCATTTCTGATTGCCGGGATGTTGATTGGTGCCGCCGCCATCACGCTCGGCAATCATCGCGCCAGCCGGATCGACTTGACCGCCCTGCCCATGCCCGATCGCGTTGAACGGTCGTGCGGCCCTTCTTCGGGTCGGACAGCCGTCATCGTTGTTCATGGTCAAAGCAATGCCGCCAACTACGGGTCGGGCCGATATAAGGCGCAGCACGCTGTCGACAATTTCGACCCTGCCACCGGCAAATGCTTTGCCGCGGTCGACCCGTTACTGAGCGCCGATGGCGTGGGCGGAAATTTTGCAACCCGGCTTGGGGACATCCTGATCGAAGATGGACGCTACAGCAGGGTCATTCTCGTGCCGATTGCCGTCGCGGCTGCTTCGCTTTCGACGCTCAACAACGAACACGCAGGCAGGATTGAGAACGCCATCCTGAAATTGAAGGCCGCGGCGCTCACGCCAACTCACTTTCTGTTTCAGCAGGGTGAAAAAGACGCGGTGTTGACGACGACGCAGGAACAATACGTGTTGCTGCTGCATCAGCTCGTGGCACGGTTTCGCGCAGCCGGCTTCGATGCTCCCTTTTATCTTTCGCGCAGCACCAAATGCGATATCGCCGATCCCAAAAACGTCGCTGCCGTGCGTGCGGCTCAGGAATCCGCCGTCGATGCCTCCTTGAATATCCGGCAAGGACCTGACACCGACTTGATCGGAAATGACGGTCGTAATCCGGACGATGGCTGCCACATGAACCAGGCAGGGACGCTGGCCAACGCAGCGTTGTGGGCGGCGTTCATTGAATAGCTCCCGAACGGGTCTTCACAATTTTGAGCGATCTGGCTGCAAACGCCTTGAAGGACTGAATAACTATTCAGACCAGAACACGACAGACGGCAATCTGCGTCCCACGCGTTAACCATCGTCCTTACCTCGATCTTAAATCCTGTCGGGGAGGGTGCGCGCGTAACCCCCGGGTGCAGTATGGTCGATTCAGACGTCCGCGTTGCCTGGCAACTTTTCAACCTGAACTGGATTCCGATCGCCGCCATGGGCAGCGTATTGCTGCTTGCGGTTGCTGTGTCGAACTTCGCGCTCGAACCGGTGGCATTCGGGACCACCGCCGCGATCGCCGTCGTGTTTGGATTGATTGCGTACGTTTATACGTTTGCGCGAGGCCATGCCACCGACCCCAAGGTGACCTTTTCACTGGGAACGATATCGCAGGTCATTCTGGTCACCGCGATCGTCGGCCCGCTGAGCTATGTCGCCGGCGCCACACAACTGCCTTTGCAGGATCAGACCTTCCTGCTCATCGACCGCGCGATGGGCATGGATCTCGAGCCAATCGCGAGATTCGTCGACGCGCATCCCATGATCGCGCACTGCCTCCACACAGGCTACGGCTTCATCAAGTGGCCACTCCTGGGCATCCCGATCATCCTCACCATGACGCTGCGCCTTGTGAGGCTTCAGCTATTCGTTGCCGCACTGTGCTTCGCGCTCGCGGTGACGATTGCTGTTTCCGCGCTCGTCCCGGCGATCGGTACCTTTTATGGCCTGCATCTTTCGGCTGAAAGCTTCGGCACGCTGGATACGGTCTATGCGGCGCAATTGCGCGATATCGTGGCACTGCGCAACGGCTCGCTGCGTCACCTTGAACTATTTCAGCTTGCGGGCATCGTCTCGTTCCCGAGCTTTCATGCCGCCTCCGCCGTCCTCTATATGTGGGCCTTGTGGCCGGTGCGAGGCTTTGCTTCGCTATCGATCGCGATGAACGTCCTGATGATCGCCGCCACGCCTGTCATTGGCGCCCATTACATGATCGACGTTATCGGCGGGATCCTGCTCGCAGCCGTCTCCATCATACTGGTCAACCGTTACCTGGCTTTCATGCTTGCGGCCGGCGAACCGGCGCAGGCGTCGGCTTTGAAGGCTTGGCCGGTCCAGTTGAAATTGGACGCGCGCTGATCCTGTGGGCGTGTCGTGCGCGTTGCGGCGACAATGTTTGTTTACCATACCGCCTTCGCCTCTCTGAACCTGGTGGTGCCGGCCTGACGGGTGGATTTACCCGAACTTATGACCGGCATGATCCAATGTGCCGGTTCGTCGCAGATATCACCGAGCCCAACCATGCAGGCCCGAAAATTGACCTCGATTTCGCTTCCCAGCCGGGTAGACAGCAAGAGCTCCACGCGTTGGCTTCTGCCCCTCTTTGTCGGCGCAGGAGCCTATCTGCTTTGCTTGTTCATGGGCGATATCCTGCTTCAGGACTCCGACAGTTTCTGGCAGGTCAAGGTCGGGCAATGGATCATCGACCATCTCGCGGTGCCCTACACCGATATCTATTCGCTGCTGCATGCGGGCGAGTCCTGGATGTCGAACGCGTGGCTGTCGCAAATGCTCTATGCCGTCGTCTACGATCAGTGGGGCTGGGCCGGCCCTGTGGTCCTCGCTTCGCTCGCCGTTGGCATCGCGATTGCCGTTCTCGTCTTCATGCTTGATGAGCATTTCGAGCCCGCGCATTCGGTGCTGATCGCAATGCTCGCCTTCGTGCTGTCGTTCAACCATCTGCTGGCAAGACCTCATGTGCTCGCGCTGCCGGTGATGGTGGCCTGGGTCGGCGCGATGATGTCGGCTGCGGACCGCCGCACTTGCCCGTCGATCTTCCTGCTGCCGCTGATGACCCTTTGGGCCAGCCTGCATGGCGGCTTTGTTCTCGGGCTTGCGATGATCGGGCCGATCGCGCTGGAAGCCGTCTGGGGCGCCGCACCCGAGCAGCGCATTGCACTCTTCGCGCGCTGGTTCATGTTCGGCTGCGCCGCGCTCGTCGCCAGTTGCTGCACGCCCTATGGCTGGCACACGCTTCTGGCTGCGAGCAGGATTCTTGAATTGGGACAGCTTCTTTCCGTGATCTCGGAATGGATGCCCCAGAATTTCAGTTCGCTGAGTCCGTTCGAGTTGAGTCTCCTGGGCCTGTTGGCCCTCGGCTTCTATCGCGGCATCGTGCTGTCGATTCCGCGCATCCTGCTGCTGGTGCTCCTGGTCTACATGGCGCTGACGCATGTCCGCAGCATCGAGGCCTTCGCCTTCCTGACCCCGCTTGTGCTGGCAAAGCCGTTCGGGACCGGGCAGGCGTCGCACGATCGCGTCAAGACCTGGGCCGGCGAATTCTGGTCGTTGCCTTATGTATCGGGATTGACGATGGTCATCATCCTGGGCTGCGTGTCGGCATCGACCCTGTCCTACGCAAACCATCATGAATTCGTCTTCACCAAGCGACAAACGCCGGCTGCAGCACTTGACGCGCTCGAACGGCACGGAGCCAGGCGAATATTCAACGCCTATGCCTTCGGCGGTTACATGATTTCCCGGGATATCCCACCCTTCATCGATGGCCGCGCCGAACTTTATGGCGAAAAATTCGTGATGACCTATTTCAACGCCGTCGAGGGCCGAAAGGTGGACGATCTGTTCAAAATGCTCGACGAGTATCATATCGAGGCCACCCTGCTGGTCGCCGACTCGCCGGCGGCGCTTATCCTCGATCATGCGCAGGGCTGGCAGAGACTCTACGCGGACGACGGTGCCGTGGCGCATATCAGGACCACGCCGGCTGCCGGAACGCCAACGAAGCAGCTTGCGCCGGCCGGACGTCCGTAGCCCGCTTGCTGACAGGAATGACAGACTTGTTCGCGTCAAGGAGAGATTGACGCGGCGGTGAGCCGATCTACAGTCCTCCCAACCGCAACGACGGACCGGGAGGAATTGATGAGCAATAGGCTGACGCGGCGATCTTTGTTGGCAGGCGCAGCCGCCATCGGGCCTGCGATCATCGTGCGGCATGCGCGCGCTGCCGAATATAAATTCGCGCAATACCACAACCAGGCCGCCTCCGGCACGCTGCACAAGAACCTCAGTGCGATGTGGCAGACGATTGCGGCCGAGACCAATGGCCGGGTCGAAGCCACGGTCCATGCCGAGAACAACAAGCTGCCGGGCGGCGATCCCGACGCGCTGAAAATGCTGATCGCGGGCGAAATCCAGTTCTTCACCCTGATGGGCGGCATCATCGGAACGGTGGTGCCGGTCGCCGAAGCGCAGCAATTGCCGTTCGCGTTCAGGTCGTCGGCCGACGCGCACAAGGCAATCGACGGCGCGCTTGGGCAGTATATCGGCGAGGAGATGGCGGCGAAGGGCATGCACCTGTTTCCGGTCGCGGGCTTCGAGAACGGCATGCGCCAGGTCGCCTCGATCCCGCGGCCAGTAGCGGCACCTTCGGATTTCGATGGCATGAAAATCCGCGTGCCGCCGGGACAGATGATGCTCGATACTTTTGGCGCGTTTGGCGCGAAGCCGGTGACGACCTCGGCGAACAAGATCTACGACGCGCTGAAAACCGGCCAGGTCGACGCGCAGGAAAATCCGCTGGCGATCCTCGAAGGCTTCAAGCTCTACGAGCTCGTGAAGTATGTCAGCCTGACCAAGCACATGTGGTCCGGCTTCAACGAGATGGCGCATCTTGCGACCTGGAAATCGTTGCCGGACGACGTCAAGGGCACGATCGAACGCAACGTCACCAAATATGTCCGCGCGCAACGCCAGGATCAGGCCGCGCTGAACACGGCCTTGCGGGATGACTTCGTCAAGCGCGGGCTTGTCTTCAACGAGGTCGACCAGGCCGCCTTCCGCGCCAGGCTTCCAGGCGTTTACGCAACCTGGAAGGAGAAGCTCGGCTCGAAGTGCTGGGCGCTGGTGGAAGCGGAAGTCGGAAAGCTCGGATGATCGTCGTCCCGGCCAAGCCAACGGGTCGCGCGAACGCGCGCCCGATGACAGGCTCCGCGCGAGCCGGGACCCATCACCACCGTTTTTGATATCGGGAAGATTGGAGCCACAGTTCGGCGTAACAACAATCTCCTGTGGTCAGGGGTCCCCGCTCCCGTGCGCAATTGCGCACTAGGCGGGGACGACTCGTTGAGGGGTACGCGAAGCAACTAGTTCCCCGTCTGCAATTCGCCAAAGCGATCCCAGGTCTTGCCGTTGAAGCGCATGAATTGCATCTGGTCGACCGGCACGTGATCGGTCGGCGACGTATTGACCTTGATGCCGGGCAGCAGCATCGGCAACTCGAGACCATGGATCGAATACGCCTGCTTCAGGATGTTCTCGGTGGAAAGATCGTCGCCGCAGGCCTTCAGCACCGCCTCCAGCACCATCGCGCTGTTATAGGCGTTGACGTAGTTGGTATCGTGCAGGTCGCCTTCCGGCACATATTTAGTCATGAAGTCGCGCCAGCCCTTCATGCCGGGATCGTTGGCCCACGCGGGATCGTCGGGGTCCTTGACATAGGCCGTCGAGATGATGCCGGTGCCGGCCTCGACGCCGGCCGGGATCATCACCGTCGAAATCCACACCGCCGTGTTCGACAGGAACGTCATCGGCCGCCAGCCGATCTCGTAAGCCTTGCGGATCGCCTGCGCGGCGAATTTCGGCGTCGCCGCGATCACGAACATTTCGGCGCCGGACGCCTTCAGCTTGACGATCTGGGAGTCGATGGTCGGATCGGTGACTTCATAGGTCGCCCCGGTGACGATGGAATCGTATTTTTCGCCGAGCACGTCCTTCAGGCCGAGCAGGTAATCGCGGCCATAATCGTCGTTCTGCGAGATCACGGCAAACTTCGCGCTCGGATTCTTCTGCAACGCATAGCGCGCATAAAGCCGCGCCTCATAGCGGAATGGCGCCTGCACGCCGATGGTCGCCTGCGGATATTGCGCGATGTCGCCGAATTTCGAGGCGCCGGAAGCCAAAAACAGCTGCGGGATATTCTTGCCCTGCAGATATTTGGCGATTGCGGTGTTATGCGCGGTCCCGATCGAGGAGAAGATCAGCGCGACTTCGTCGCTTTCGACCAGCCGCCGCGTCTGCTCCACCGTCTTCGGCGGGGCATAGCCGTCGTCGAGCGAGATCAAATTGACCTTGCGCCCGTTGATGCCGCCGCGCTCGTTGACCATCCTGAAGTAGCCGACCTCGCCCTTGCCGAGCGCGCCGAAAGCGGACACCGGCCCGCTATAGGGCATGGTCTGGCCGATCTTGATCTCGGTGGCCGTGACGCCGCGCATCTCGGCGGAGCCGGCGGCCAGCGGACAGGCCGCCAACGCCATCACCCCCAGCGCGCCAAATCCCGCGACAAACCGCATCTCACCCCTCCCCGATTTTAATTCTTGAACCCCTGGTGACAGCCGCACGAAACGGCGGCGTCCCAGGATCCTTTGTCACCAAAACATGCCACGCTCGGCGAATGGATGCCATTCATAATTGCCGATGGCCGCAAGGCGTCGCGAGAAGAGACACAGCTGCGCATTCCCGCGGCATGATGTGCCCGAGCCTTGCCAGAACATTGTCCCTCGAGAAGGAGAGGGCGCAGGGAATGCCGGATGCTGGGCGCACCCGCAGCCTCGTGTGCAAAGGTAGAAAGCACACGAGTAGTCACCACAGGCACGTCGAACATTCCGACATTCCCTGCGCAATGGTCGTACGGCTTATACGTGATCTCCCCGGTGTACCGGGCTTTTTAGCCACCGTCGTCCTGCGGATCATCACCGCAGGGCTTGATCCCAGCGTCGGAGGATCAGGACCACACGATTTCGCCGTCCACTCTTGCCTCACTCGTCTGGTGAAGCCAAAGCGTCCATCGCATCCCGCGCTCCACGTTTGGTGACGATTGGCCGTAACGCCCCTCTTGCCGAGGCGGGATGCGCGTAGACAATCATATATTTCTGAAAAACGGAAGTGAAATATTTTCGAGCGAGGGCTCGATCGTCCCGATCAATTTGAACGCACTCACGAAATCAGTTTTTCGGCACAACGATTTTTCGTGGTTTCTCGCCACCCGGGAAAGGCGACGCACGTGAAAATGCGAACTGATTTGCCCGTCGGCATATTACCCTCCGTCGTCATTCCGGGACGCGGTGCCTGATGAACGCCGTCGCACGGACGTTCATTTTCGTCCTGCCGAAAGTGCATAGCCCGGACAGTGATCCCGCTCTAGTTTTTCGACGCGGGGTAGTGCGCTGCGAATCCGACCATCACAGGGAGAGCATCGTGGTCAAAAATGCGAGTTTCCTGTCGTCATCGGCCGTTCTTCTGTGTTTATCGCTGGCGCCGAACGCGGTGGCCCAACAAATCACGGGCACGCCGGGTTCGCCCAGCGCGACGACGACAATCGAGGGCAACCAACTCCCACCAGAGCCTCCAAAGTTTGATGGTGTGATCAACGAGAATGCCAAGGATTCCAAGCCATATTGGCCACCATCGGTAGTACCACCCAAAGGCGCGCCAAACGTGTTGCTGATCATGACCGATGATCAAGGCTATGGCGTGTCTGGTACGTTCGGCGGTGTCATCCCGACTCCGAGCATGGATCGCATTGCCGACGCGGGATTGCGCTATACGCAGTTTCACTCGACGGCGCTCTGCTCGCCGACGCGGGCCGCACTGATCACCGGCCGCAACCACCATTCAGTCGGATTTGGCGTTATCGGTGAAATGTCCACCGGCTATCCGGGCTACGATTCCGTCATTGGCCCCGATAGCGCGACGATCGGAACAATTCTCAGGGATAACGGATATGCCACGTCGTGGTTTGGCAAGAACCACAACACTCCCACCTATTTGTATAGCGTGGCCGGACCGTTCGACCAATGGCCTGTGGGCATGGGCTTCGAGTACTTCTACGGATTCATGGGCGGCGAGACAGACCAGTGGACGCCCTACCTGTTTCGCAACACCACCCAGGTATTTCCATGGGTCGGCAAGCCCGGCTACAACCTCATCACCGACATGGCGGACGACGCCATCAACTACATGAATGGCTTGAACGCTGCCGCACCGGACAAGCCGTTCTTCGTCTATTACGTCCCGGGCGGCACGCATTCGCCGCATCAACCGAAGAAGGAATGGATCGACAAATTCAAAGGCAAGTTCGACATGGGTTGGGAGAAGTTGCGCGAGCAAATCTTCGCCAACCAGAAGCGGCTCGGGGTCATCCCGGCGAACACCCAGCTTACCCCTTGGCCGGATACCCTGCCGAAATGGGACTCGCTTTCCTTTGTGCAAAAGAAATTATACGCGCGAGAGGCGGAGGTATTTGCCGCTTACGCAGCCTATACCGACTACGAGATTGGCCGCGTCATCCGGGCGGTCCAGGACATGGGCAGGCTCGACAATACCCTTATTATCTATATCAGCGGCGACAACGGCACCAGCGCCGAAGGCACCCTTGAGGGCACCCCAAACCAGATGACCGCCTACAACGGCATTCTGAAACTGCCCGAAGCCGAGCTGATGCTGCATTACGAGAATTGGGGTTCCGACAAAACCTACCCGCACATGTCGGTGGCGTGGTCGTGGGCCTTTGATACGCCGTTCAAATGGACCAAGCAGGTGGCGTCGCACTTCGGCGGCACAAGGCAAGGCATGGTCATCTCATGGCCCGGCCACATCACGGGCGCTGGTGGCATCCGCACCCAATTCCATCATATGATCGACATTGTGCCGACGATCCTCGAAGCCGCAGGCATCCAGGCTCCGGCCACGGTCAATGGCATCGCGCAAAAGCCCATCGAAGGCGTGAGCATGGCCTACACCTTCGACAAGGCGAATGCCAACGCACCCTCGAAGCGCGACACTCAGTATTTCGAAATGTTCGCCAATCGCGGAATCTACCACGATGGCTGGTACGCGTGCACGACGCCGCCCGTGCCGCCATGGCTTCTGGGAACGGAAAAGCTTCCCGAGATCAGCGACTACAAGTGGGAACTCTACAACATCGCTGACGACTATTCGCAAAACAACGACCTCGCCGCCAGCAATCCCGACAAGTTGCACGAGTTGCAGGCGTTATTCTTGACGGAGGCGGTGAAGTACCAGGTTTTGCCGCTGGACAACTCGGTGTTACCCCGCCTCCTCACGCCGCGGCCGAGTGCGACCGCCGGCCGAACCGTTTTCACCTATTCTGGTGAGAATGCTGGAATCCCTGACAGTAGCGCTCCGAGCATCCTCAACAAGGATTACACCATCACCGCCGAGGTTACCGTTCCTCAAGGTGGCGCGGAGGGAATGATCGCCACTCTTGGCGGTCGCTTTGGCGGATACGCCCTATACCTGCTCAAAGGCAAACCAGTCTTCGTCTATAACCTGCTCGATCTGGAGCGGTACCGCTGGGAAGGTGGCGTAGGCGGCCGCGATTTATTCAGCGATGCGCTCAAGCCCGGCAAGCACACGATTGTATTCGACTTCAAGTATAACGGACCCGGCCCCGGCAAAGGTGGCACCGGTGTACTGACGGTTGACGGCAATCTGGTAGCCGCAAAGACGATCCCGCACACGATTCCGTTTCTCATGGCTATCGACGAAACCTTTGACATAGGAAGCGATACCCGCACGGCGGTCGACGACAGTTACAAACTGCCGTTCCGCTTCACCGGCAAGATCGACAAACTGACCTACAAGCTTGGCGCGACGCAAATGACCGAGGACGATCAAAAGATCATTCGGCACGCGCTCGAAAGAGCGCGGGATTAAGCAAGGCGAATGACCCATATCGGAAGTCAGCCCCGGAAATTCGCGCGCGGGGCGCAAAGACATCGAGAGATTGGGGCAAGCCTGTCGCGCATCCGCCTTCGCCCGAAGGCGGGCTTCGGCGGACAAGAGCGGGGCGAGGTGAAGTGAACCCTGCGCTTCACTGTTTCAACCAAAACTCATCTTGCTTTAGTCCGCCCCGCGGGTCGAAGTCTCGCAATACTTCTTCACTAGCCCCAGCACCACATTCTTCGTGAGCGGCGCGAGGTCGTCCCTGTCATCACGGGAGGCGTCCAGCCAGATGTACTCCGCTATCTCGCCGGAGGCCGTCGGCTGACACGTATGCTGAATGAAGTAGATCTCGGCCTGAAGCATCGTGTTGCCCTCGTTTGCGGCCACCTCGGAATAGCTGCCGACGAAATCCATCTGGTGGTCGGAAAACTCCAGCCCGAGCTCTTCCATCAATTCCCGTTTGAGACAGGCGAGCGGGGACTCGCCGCCTTCGATCTTGCCGCCCGGCTGCATGTAGAAGTCCGTATTGGCCTTTCGGACCAGCAGGGTCCGGTTCCTGTCATCGACGATGACGGCGCAGGAGATTCTCAGGGGGGACATGCGGGCTGGCGACTCACGGCGGGTTTGGGGGGGCAAATCCGAGCATAGCATTTCGCGCACGGGCGAACTACAGCCTGTGGATTGGCAGAACGACGCCAAACGTTTATCCTGCCGGAGTTGCCTGCGACACGAGAAGGGCAGTCCATGACCGATCTCAGCTTCGAGGCCGCACTGAATGACCGCACCGGCGACATGCTGGAGGCCTGCGTCAAATGCGGCAAATGCGTCGAGGTCTGCCCCAGCGTTGCGCCTGGAGAAGTTGCCAACGCATCGCCCATCGATGTCATCACGGGCGTGATCGATCTCGTCAGGAGCGGCGACGGCGGCGAGGCCTCGCGGCGCTGGGCCGCCTCCTGCATGCTGAGCGGCGATTGCATCAAGGCGTGCGACTATGGCGTGAATCCGCGCTTCCTGCTCGCGATGGCGCGGAGCGCGATGCGGCGGAAGGAATCAGATCTGACCACGCGGCGCCGCAATGGCGTGACCAAATATCGCGAGACCAGCCGCGACGTTGCCACGCTGTCGCAGCTGCAGCTCGATCATGCCGCACTCGAGCGGCTCGGCCAAGGCGCTGCCGCGGTGGCCGCCCCCGGCGAGGTGCCGGATTTCGTGTTCTATACCGGCTGCAATGTGCTGAGGACGCCGCACATCGCGCTGCTCGCGCTCGACATCATGGATGCGCTCGGCATCTCCTATTCGGTGATGGGCGGTCCCAGCCATTGCTGCGGCGTGATGCAGTTGCGTGCGGGGGACACAGAAATGTCCGGCCGCATGGGGACGAGCTCGGTCGACAAGATGTCGAACAGCAAGTCGGGCGTGCTGTCCTGGTGCCCGAGCTGCTATGTGCAGTTCAGCGAAACGACGCTGCCGGCCATCGAGAAGCAGCGCGGTTCAAAGCCGTTCGAGATGACGCCGTTCCTGCGCTATCTGCGCGGCCGGCTCGACGATTTGCGCCCCTTTCTGCGCGAGCCGGTCAGGCTGCGCGTCGCGCTGCATCGCCACTCCGGCGTGGCCGGCGTCGTCGAAGCCGTGCTCGACATGCTGCAGGCCGTCCCCGGCATCGAGATCGTCGATCTCGCGCAGCCATCGGTGGGCTTGCAGAGCGCCAGCATGGCGGTGCTGCCGGATTACAAGCGCGAGCTGCAGCGTGCCGAGCTCGAGGCGGCGCATCGCGCCGGCATCGATGCGCTGGTCACGATCTACCATTCCGATCATCGCGAGCTCTGCGCGCATGAGCGCGACCAGCCGTTCCGTATCATCAATGTCCTGGAAGTGCTCGGCGAAAGCATGGGCCTGCACCGCCAGGACCGGCACAAGGAATTGAAGATCACGCAGGACGCCGACCTCATCGTGAAAGAGTGCTCCGACCTGATCGCCGCACACGCGCTCGATCCTTCGGTCGCGCGCGCGGTCGTGGTGAAGGCGATGCTCGGCGACCAGCCGCTGCCGCTCAGGGATCATTCACATTAGAGCAGCATGAGTCTTGGTTGAATCGACGCGTCCGCGTGCTCCGTTCACCTCTCCCCAGCGGGGAGAGGTCGGATTGCGAAGCAATCCGGGTGAGGGGGCGCAGCTCTAACGATAGACCGTAACCCCTCACCCGGATCGCATCTGGCGATGCGATCCGACCTCTCCCACAAGGGGAGAGGTGGACCGTCAATGCGGATCAACTTGTTCAAAGCGGCATGCTTTCGCTGGATCGCATCGATGCTTTGACGTGCGCGTGCGAAGGATGGTTCAACGCCGCTTCGCGAGGGGGATGACGAACTTCAGCCCGGACCAGGTCTCGTCGATCGCGCAGACCTTGATGTCGACGAGGCCGAGCGGCAGCGCGAGGTCGCGCACCACGACGTCGCCGAGATCGGTCGCCATTCCGCTCGCCTTCTTGGGCCATGACACCCAGATCATGCCGTCGGGCGCGATGACGTCGCGGTAACGGGAGAGTTTTGACGCGAGGCCCTTCGCTTGCGTCGCAAACAGATGCACCATGTCGAGCGGTGCCTTCGGCTGCGAGACCAGCTTCGCGCCGTCGGGCCATTCGCCGACGATACCGCGATAATCCGCGGGCGCCCCGTCCACAAAGATGCGAAAGCCCGGCTTGACGCCGAGCTTCTGTATAACTGATTTGGTGGAATAGCCGGCCACGTTCACAGGCGGTTCGCCGCAACGGCATTTGAAATGAGTGCACGAACGCCTATTCTATGAAAGGGAACGATGAAGAACAGATAAATCTTGCCGAACGTGTTATGCACGGTGCAAATCGTCGTGACGACGACGTTCGGCACATCGCCATCCAGAGCCTTCAGCACCGACAATCTGAAATCGAGGTGTTTGTTGTTTCGACCGGCGACGATCTCGTTTTCGGCAATGAAGAAGATCGGCCAAGGCCCAATCTTGTCGCCCACGCGATATTCGCTTCTGACGGCAGGTTTCATGATCTCGCCGACACTCGGGGCTTCCAGACCGCACACTTTCGCCACCGCGTTGCGGACGATCAGCAGGAGCTTCATCCAAACCGGCGTATGTCCGAACAGGGCAAAGAAAATTTCGATGATGCCGAGGTCGGGACGCGCCAGCGCCGCTCGGTAGGAATCGTGAAAATACGCGCTTCTGACAACGTTCTGGCCCAGCGAGCTTCCGGAGGGAAATTCGCACTCGACGACGTGCATGGCGAACTCCCGATTGAACAGGCCGCTAAACGAAACGGGCGCCACAAGCGCCCGTTCCGAAATCAATTATCGACAGCCGGCAGCTTTACGCCTGCGGCTGCGGCTCCAGGCCGGCATCCGGATCGGACCGCGGACGCGGCTTGCCGGCCGGCGGCACGGCGGAAGCGCGCGGCGTGGTCGGCTCCAGCACCGACTCGCGGTTCGGCTTCTTGCCGTTCATAAGATCCTTGATCTCGTCGCCGGACAGCGTCTCGAATTCGAGCAGCCCCTGCGCGATCTTCTCCCAGTCGCCGCGATGCTCCAGCAGGATGCGGCGCGCCTCCTGCTCGCCGTCCTCGACGAGGCGGCGGATTTCGGCATCGATCAGGCGCGCGGTCTCTTCCGAGATGTTGGTAGAGCGCGCCACCGAATGACCGAGGAAGACTTCCTGCTCATTGCTCTGGTAGCGGACGCGGCCGAGCTTGTCGGACATGCCCCATTCCATCACCATGGCGCGCGCCAGGTTTGTTGCCTGCTGGATATCACCGGAGGCGCCGTTGGTCACCTTGTCGGGACCGGAATTGAGGATCTCCGCCTCGCGGCCGCCGAGCGCGATCGCAAGCCGCGACACGCACCATTGCCGCGTATAGCCGATGCGGTCGCCTTCCGGCAGCTGCATCACCATGCCGAGCGCGCGGCCGCGCGGAATGATGGTCGCCTTGTGCACGGGGTCGGAGCCGGGCACGTGCAGGGCCACCAGCGCATGCCCGGCCTCGTGATAGGCGGTATTGCGCTTTTCCTCTTCGGTCATGACCAGCGACTTGCGCTCGGCGCCCATCATGACCTTGTCCTTGGCCTCTTCGAATTCGGACTGGGTCACCATGCGCTTGTTGCGCCGCGCCGCGGTCAAGGCCGCTTCGTTGACGAGGTTCATCAGGTCGGCGCCCGAAAAACCGGGAGTGCCGCGTGCAATGGTCTTCAGGTTGACGTCGGGAGCCAGCGGCACCTTGCGCACGTGAACCTTCAGGATCTGCTCGCGGCCGACGATGTCGGGGTTGGAGACCACGACCTGGCGGTCGAAGCGGCCGGGCCGCATCAACGCGGGGTCG
>DATMNV010000164.1:0-2717 GCA_035568535.1 Bradyrhizobium sp. | reverse complement strand
ACCCGCAATGAGCGCGCGTTGGTCAGGCCGGCGGCATAGACCTCGATGTTGAAGCCTTCAGGCAATTTCAGCTTGGCGGTCGGCAGCTTATCGACCGCGGTCGCGATCGGCAGCGCCGGCACCGGCGCCAATTTCGCCACCGCGGCGGTGCTCGGCGCTCCTTGCATCCAGGAAGGCGGTGCCGCCGGAGCCTGTGCGGAAGAGGCGGGCGCCGGACTGGTCAATGGCTGCGATCCTGGCCCCGCGCCGGGCTGGGCCGAGGGCGGAACCGGCGGTTGGGTAGGCGACGACGGATTGACCGCAGGCTGCTGCGGCCAAGCTGGCGCTGCGGCGACGACGGTTCCCGCGGCGACCGCCGCGAACAGCAGGCTGCGTGAACGCGATCGAATGGAGTTCATGGCGATCCCTCCTGGCTCGTTCTCCATAATCCCGGCGTCCGTGCGAGCGGACGCACGCCTCAGTGAATATCGGCGGGGGGCGAATAGCAAGCCGATAGGAGAAGGCACACGTGGTCGCACTTCGTTCTGAAGTCGGCGACCGACGTGTCCGTGAAAAACTGTGTTAAACTCGGCGCCGCAAAAGTAGCTTCTTGTCTACTCGTATAGGCGGCGGCCATGGCGGAGGAACGGGTCGAGCGGCGCCTGACCGCGATTCTGGCGGCCGACGTCGCGGGCTACTCGCGCCTGATGGGGGCGGATGAGGAAGGCACGCTCGCCGCGCTTAAGGTGCTGCGGCGAGAGGTTGCCGACGCCAAGATCACGGAGCACCGCGGCCGCATTGTCAACACGACGGGCGACGGTCTGCTCAGCGAGTTTGCGAGCGTGGTCGATGCAGTTCGCTGCGCGGTCGAAGTCCAGCGCGAAATGGCCACGCGCAACGCCGGCGTGCCAGCCGAGCGGCGCATCGATTTCCGCATCGGCGTCAATCTCGGCGACATCATGATCGACGAGAACGACATCTTCGGCGACAGTGTCAACATCGCGGCGCGCCTCGAAGCCTTGGCCGAACCGGGCGGCATCTGCGTCAGCCGGGTGGTGCGAGATCAGGTGCGCGACAAGCTCGCCGTCCCATTCGAGGACATGGGCGAGCAGCTGGTCAAGAATATCGCCCGGCCGGTGCGCGCCTATCGCGCCCTTCTCGCGGAGAGGGCCAACCGGCCTATAATCCTGTCGGAAACGGCGTCGCCTCGGGCGCTGCCCGACCGGCCCTCCATCGCTGTCCTTCCGTTTAACAACGTTAGCGGCGATCCCGAGCAGGAATATTTCGTCGACGGCATCACCGAGGACATCATCACTGCGTTGTCGAAATGGCGCTGGTTTCTCGTCATCGCCCGCAATTCGACATTCGCCTATAAAGGAAAATCCGTCGACCTCAGGGAGGTCAGCCGCGACCTTGGCGCCCGCTACGTCCTCGAAGGTAGCATGCGCAGGGCCGGGCAGCGCGTGCGCGTCACCAGCCAGCTTATCGATACATCCACCGGTACCCATCTCTGGGCCGAGCGTTACGATCGAGATCTGACAGACATCTTCGCGGTGCAGGACGACATCACCTCGCGTGTCGTCACCGCGATCGAGCCGGCGCTGTCCCGCGCCGAAAGCCAGCGCGTTATCGCGAAGCGGCCGGAGCACATGGGTGCCTGGGATTATTGCCAGCGCGGCTTCTGGCACGTGAACAAGGGCACTCGGACCGATGGCATCACAGCCTACGGCTTGTTCAAACACGCGCTCACGCTCGATCCCAATCTGGCAGACGCCCACCTCGGGCTCGCCCGCGCGCTGATCGTGCAATGGAATTACGGCTCGGTCGAGGACTTCGCCCCATCAGTGCGTCAAGCACGGGAAGCCGCTCTTCAGGCTGTGGCGCTCGATAGTGAAAACCCGCAGGCTCAATATGTGCTCGCGCAGACAAGCCATTGGGCTGGCGACGTCCGCGCCGCCATAGCGCATGCGAGCCGCGCGATCGAGCTGAACGGAAACTTCGCTCTCGGTCATTTTTACCTTGGAATAGGGCTGAGCCTCGACGGCCGCCATGAGGAAGCTCTCGAAGCGATTGAGACGGGGTGGCGCCTTAGCCCCCGCGATCCCCGGGCCTCCACCTGGCTCGCCAACAAGGCGCGGGTATTTTATCATCTGAAACGTTACGAAGAGGCGATCGAGACCGCGTTGTCAGCTCGCCGCATCCAGTCTCACGCCTACGGCGCCCTCGTCCTGGTCGCAAGCTATGCCCAACTCGGGCGTGATGAAGAGGCCAGAAGCGCATTAGCCGATATACGCGCCTTGCCAGGCGGCAGCGCAAGTATGATGCGCTGGTATTTGGACCGCTATTCCGACCCTGTAGCCCGTGAGCATATGGCCGACGGCCTGCGCAAGGCTGGTGTTCTCGAGCGATGATGGTCGCCGTCAGGGAGGCCTCCTCGGGCGGGCGTCCCTTCTGAAACTTGGTGAGCCGCGCGCGGCGTCCGATAAAACAGCCTTAAACAAGGCGGCACAGGCTACTCGCCCGGACAAATACAGAGGCTAATCGGCCAGTGGATTCGGAAACGATCCCAAGCACCGTTCTGGTGACAGTGTATCGCATCGGCAAGGTGTTCGGCGATCAGCAGGTGCTCGCCGACGTGTCCTTCGAGATCGTGTCGGGCGAGATCCTGGGGCTGATCGGGCCGAATGGCGCCGGCAAGACGACACTGCTCGAATGCATCGCGGGTCTGCTTCCGAGCG
>DATMNV010000163.1:0-5523 GCA_035568535.1 Bradyrhizobium sp. | reverse complement strand
AGATAGCCGATGTAATTGCCGGTCGCGAGCCAGCCGCCGACCGCGAGCGTCAGATGCGCATCCTGCTGCATCAACGGCAGCATCGGCGTCAGCGAGAAGCGCCCAATCCCCATCGCGCTCGCGAGCGCCAGCAGCCCGATCGAGGCGGCGGCGGTGGCGGATATTTCGAGTTTCCCGTTCATTTTCCCGTTCCCGGGCTCTGGAATAGCCCATCCGGACATTCTATTATATTGAAAACTATGGACCTAGTTATTCTCTATATTCGAATGGAGGCGCAGCCATGAATTTTGCCGACCTGCAGGTGTTCAAGAGCGTCGTCGACGAGGGCGGCGTGATCCGCGCCGCGAGCAAGCTGCATCGCGTGCCCTCGGCGGTAACGACCCGGATCAAGCAGCTCGAGGCGTCGATGGGTGTGAAACTGTTCCACCGCGACAAGCAGCGGCTGCATCTGTCGCCCGCCGGCCAGCTCCTGCTCGATTACGCCGAGCGGCTGATCCAGCTCTCCGAGGAAGCGCGCGATGTCGTTTCCGGCACCACGCCGCGCGGCACCTTCAAGCTCGGCGCGCTGGAGAGCACGACCGCGAGCCGGCTGCCGCCGATTCTGGCCGGCTTTCACAGCCGCTATCCGGACGTGCGGCTGGAACTGACCACCGGCACCAACGATTCGCTGCTTAGCCAGCTCAACGAGCGCAAACTCGATGCCGCCTTCATCGCCGAGCCGGCGGGCGGCCAGGCATTCGAGTACATTCCGGTGTTTTCCGAGCGGCTGACACTGATCTCGAGCGCGGACCATCCGCCGATCAAGCGTCCTCGCGACATCGAGGGTCTGTCGCTGATCGCGTTTCCGGAAGGCTGCGCCTATCGCCGCGTGCTGCAGCGCTGGCTCGGCGTGGACAGCCTGGTCTCGTTCCGCGTGCTTGAATTATCGTCCTATCACGCCATCGTCGCCTGCGCGACCGCGGGGACCGGTATCGCGCTGATGCCGGAATCGGTGCTCGAGGCCATGCCGCATGCGAAAGTGCGCCAGCATCCGATCCCGAAGGCGCAGAGCCAGATCACGACACCGCTGGTCTGGCGTCGTGGCGAAATTTCTCCTGCCGTGCTCGCGCTGCGGACGCTGCTGTCGTCCCTGCCGAAACAAAAGAACGCGGCCTGAAAAGCAAAACGGCCGGACCAACGTCCGGCCGCAGCTCAAATCCCGTACGGCAACTCAGTTCGGCCAGCAACGACGGCCTTCCGGCCCGATGTGAAAGCCAGGAGGGCACAGGCGGCCCCGCGCAAAAGGATGGCAGGCGCCGCCCGGACCGCGCCAGAATCCGGGTCCACAGCCTTCCGCGACCTTGATCGTCAGGTCGGAAGGAGATCCGACTGGCGCCGGCATGATGGCTGCATTAGACGCCGTCGCCAGGCTGAATGCCAACGCCGCACCAAGAGCAATTGTACGTATCATCGATTGCTTCCTTATCTTTCCAGATTTATCCGCCCCGCTTGGCCGATTCGAAAATCGGCGCGAGCCGGAACCTACCATCGAAGATACCGAAGACAATGACAGAATGTCGCACCCCTCCCGTTTCGCCCTGGGGCCGTGGTGCGCTGCAAAAACACGGCACAATTGCGTTCCTTCGGCCCTGCCGGCGCCGATGACGTATTGCATGTCGAAAGTTGGACGCGACGAGAAATGCGAGCTTCTTCATCCAATTGCCAATGCGCTCGAAAGGCTTGAGCGGTTGCCTCACCATTTCGCGGTAGCTATCGTCCCCCGCCAATCGGCCCGACTGACAAGGCCGAATTTCTCGAAGGGAGACATCAATGCCGAGGGTGCGCGCGTTCGCCGCCATGGTCCTGTCGTTGCTGGCGGTCTCAACCGTCGCGCAGGCGGCCGATCAGCCGAAATCGGGCGGCATCCTGCGGATGTATCACCGCGACAGCCCCGGCAGTGCGTCGATCCATGAAGGCGCGACCTACTCGCTCAACGTTCCCTTCATGCCGATCTTCAACAACCTCGTCATCTACGACCAGCATATCGCGCAGAATAGCCTGGACGATATCCGCCCCGAGCTCGCGGAGAGCTGGGAGTGGTCCGCCGACAAGAAGACGCTGACCTTCAAGCTCCGGCAGGGCGTCAAATGGCATGACGGCAAGCCATTCACCTCCGCCGACGTCAAATGCACCTTCGACATGCTGATGGGCAAGTCACCGCAGAAATTCCGCCAGAACCCGCGCAAGAGCTGGTACGATCAGGTCGATGAAGTCGTGACATCAGGCGACTTCGAAGCTTCCTTCAGGCTGAAGCGGCCGCAGCCTTCGCTGCTCGCCTTGCTCGCCTCCGGCTATACGCCGGTCTATCCCTGCCACGTGTCGCCGGCGGAAATGCGCACCCATCCGATCGGCACCGGTCCGTTCAAGTTCGTCGAGTTCAAGGCCAACGAATCAATCAAGCTGACGAAAAATCCCGACTACTGGAAGAAGGGCCTGCCCTATCTGGACGGCATCGAGTACACCATCATTTCGAACCGCTCGACCGCGATCCTGGCTTTCGTCGCCGGCAAGTTCGATATCACCTTCCCGACCGAGGTCACGATCCCGCTCCTGAAGGACGTCAAGCAGCAGGCGCCGAATGCGGTCTGTGTAACCGCGCCGCTCAACGTCTCCACCAACATCATCGTCAATTCGAGCGCGCCGCCGTTCGACAATATCGACATCCGCCACGCACTCGCGCTGTCGCTCGACCGCAAGGCGTTTATCCAGATCCTGTTCGAGGGCCAGGCCGACGCCGGCGGCACCATGCTGCCGGCGCCGGATGGGCTGTGGGCGATGCCGAAGGACATGATGGAGAAGATCCCGGGTTACGGTCCCGACATCAACGCCAACCGCGAGGAAGCCAAGAAGCTGATGCAGAAGGCGGGCTATGGCCCGGACAAGCATCTCGCGGTGAAAGTCTCGACGCGCAATATATCGGTCTACCGCGATCCCGCCGTCATCCTGATCGACCAGCTCAAGAGCATCTATATCGACGGAGAGCTCGACGTGGTCGACACCGCACAATGGTTCCCGAAGATCGCGCGCAAGGACTATGCGCTCGGCCTCAATTTGACCGGCAACGCCGTCGACGATCCCGACCAGTCGTTCTACGAGAATTATTCCTGCGGTTCGGAGCGCAACTACACCAACTACTGCAACAAGGACATCGAGAAGCTGTTCGACGTGCAGTCGCAGGAGACCGATCTCGCGAAGCGCAAGAAGCTGGTTTGGGACATCGACAAGAAGCTGCAGGAGGACGTGGCACGTCCCATCATCTTCCACGGCCGCGAAGCGACCTGCTGGCAGCCTTATATCAAGAACATAACGGTCATGGTGAACAGCTCCTATAACGGCTATCGTTACGAGGACGTCTGGATGGACAAGTAAGCTCCGTCATTAGAACAAGCCTGCCGGCCAAAGGGAGAGGCCCACGTGTTTGGCTATATCGTGCGCCGCCTTTTCCTGATGATCATAACCCTGATCGGGATATCGATCGTCATCTTCTTCCTGCTGCGCATCGTGCCCGGCAACATCGTCGATATTCTCTTTGACGCGGCGGGCTTCGTCGATCCCGCCGACAAGGCCAGCATCGAGAAATCGCTCGGCATCGACCAGCCGCTGGCGATCCAGTATCTGAAATGGATCTACGGACTCCTGCACGGCGATCTCGGCTATTCCTATGTCTCCGAAAAGCCGGCGCTGGAGGAAATCCTGCCGCGGATTCCGATCACGGCGCGGCTCGCCGCGCTGGCGCTGCTGTTCTCCGCCTCGATCGGCATTCCCCTGGGGGTGCTCAGCGCGGTCAATCAGGGCTCCAAGCTCGACTACGCGCTGCGCGTGATCAGCCTGAGCGGCCTGTCGCTACCCTCGTTCTGGCTCGGCCTGTTGATCCTGATGGCGGGTGTCGCAATGTTCGGGACCATCCCGATCTTCAACCCGAACCCGCAGACCCTAGGCGAGATGTTTTCCACCTATTGTTTGCCCTCGCTTGCGGTCGCCTTCCGCAGTTCGGCGCTGACCATGCGCATCACGCGCTCCTCGATGCTGGAGATATTGCGGCAGGACTACATCCGCACCGCGCGCGCCAAGGGCGCTTCCGAGGCTTCCGTCAATTTCCATCATGCATTGAAGAACGCCATCCTACCGGTCATCACCGTGGTCGGCATCGAGGCAGCGTTCCTGATCGGCGGCCTGATCGTCACCGAAACCGTCTTCAACGTTCCCGGCATCGCGCGCTTCCTGGTGGAGGCGATCCGCTGGCGCGACTATCCGATCGTGCAGAATCTCGTGATGCTCATCGCCGTGGTGGTGGTGACCACCAATTTCATCGTCGACATGCTCTACGCGGTATTCGATCCGCGCATCCGATATACGGACTGAAGAGGCCCGCTTGGTCACGATCAACTACGATAGCGAACTGCGGCGCGCGGGCGCCAACGCCAACACTTTCTGGCGGCGCCTGAGATTTTTCGCTCGGCGTTATGTGCTCGGCACGATCGGCCTCGTGATCATGATCTTGTTCGTGTTCGCCGCGCTGTTTGCCGACCTGATCTGCATCTATAGCCCGCTCACCGTCGATTCCGCCCACGCGCTTGCCGCTCCCAGCGCGCAGCACTGGCTGGGAACGGACTCCTTTGGCCGCGACGTCTGGGCGCGCATCATCCACGGCGCGCGGATTTCGCTCGCGGTCGGCATCGGCTCAACCACGCTGGGCGCGACCTTCGGCGTCATCATCGGGCTCACCTCCGGCTATCTCTCGGGCTGGGTCGACCTCGTGTTCCAGCGCGTCACCGACATCTTGCAGGCGCTGCCGCTCCTGGTGCTGGCGCTGGTGATGACGGCCGCGCTCGGGCCTTCACTGCCGAACGTGATCCTCGCAATCGCCATTCCCCTGATTCCAATCGTCGCGCGCGTGATCCGCGCCAACACGCTGGCGCTGCGCGAGCAGCCTTTTGTCGAGGCCGCCAAATCGATCGGCATGAGCGAGACGCGGGTCGCGCTGCGCCACGTGTTGCCCAACACGCTGGCGCCGCTGATCGTGCTCGCCACCGCGCAGCTCGGCTCGACCATCCTCACCGAAGCCTCGCTTTCGTTCCTGGGCCTCGGCATTCCCGAGCCCTATCCGTCCTGGGGCCGCATGCTGTCGGAGTCGGCGGCGGAATATGTCCGCACCGCGCCTTGGCTTGTGATCTTCCCCGGCATTGCGATCAGCCTGGCGGTGTTCGGCACCAACCTGTTCGGCGATGCCTTGCGCGACATCCTCGACCCGAGGCAGCGCGGCTGATGAGCGCTCTATCTGGCGAGACCAACGTCCTGGAAGTGAAGGGCCTGCAAACGGTGTTCTTCACCAATTCCGGCCTGTTCCGCGCGGTCGACGACGTCTCCTTCCACGTCAAGCGCGGCGAGACGCTGGCGATTGTCGGCGAGTCCGGCTGCGGCAAGAGCGTCAGCGCGTTGTCGGTGATGCGGCTGGTGCCCGATCCGCCCGGCCGCATCGTCGGC
>DATMNV010000162.1:0-10998 GCA_035568535.1 Bradyrhizobium sp. | reverse complement strand
AGGTCGACCTGCCGCAGGCGGCGGGCGGCACCGCCAACACCGCCGACACCACGCCGCTCGAAGTCACGGTCAAGAAGACCGGCGGCGGCAGCTGCGTCTCCAAGGTCGATGTCTATCTCGGCGATACCCAGATCGCGCTCAACGATCTCGGTCCCCAGATCAAGGCGATCAAGGAATCGAAGGGCGGCGGCGAGCAGGTGGTGAAGATTCGCGGCGACCGCGACGCCTGCTATTCGGACATGATGAAGGTGCTGGGTCTTGCGCGCGACGCCGGCTATCGCGCCAGCATCGTCGTGGTACCGGAGCAGGGTTCGTGACGGCGAAGGATCTCATCCAGAGACTGCGCGAGCGCAAGGGGACGGCAATGTCCGTTGGCCTTCATGTGCTCGTGCTCGGATGGGCTCTGTTTTCTTTTTCGACGCGCTCGATGGAGGCACCGACTCCGGAGGACATCATCCCGGTCGACATCTCGATGGACGACACCTCGAAGATGACGGCCGGGATCAAGAGCGGCCAGAAGGAGAGCAAGAAGCCGCTGGTCGACAAGGTTGCCGAGGCCAAGCCGGTCGACGATGCCGTAGGCAAGATCGACAAGAAGGAGGTCGTCACCTCCACCACCGCGCCGGATGCGCCGAAGCCGGTGGAGAAGCCGGTCGAGAAGAAGCCTGATCCCAGGCCGGAGCCGAAGAAGGAAGAGCCGAAACAGGCCGAGAAGAAGCCGGACGAGAAGGCCAACGATCCGATCGCCGAAGCGTTGAAGAACGAGGCCAAGAAGCCGCCGCCGAAGCCGGAAGCGAAAGCCGCCCCGCCGCAGCCGCCCAAGCCGAAGGAGCGCACCTTCGATCAGTCGAAGATCGCATCGCTGCTCGACAAGCGTGATCCATCGCGGCAGTCCATAACGGGCGACGTGATCAACTCCAACGCGGCGCTTGGTACCAAGACCGGAAATGCCAATGCGATGGTCGCGACCTGGAAGGGCGCGTTCGTCGGCGCCGTGCGCCGCTGCTTCAACTTCCCCTACAACGGCCAGGACGCCGATCAATTCGAAGTCGACATCGACATCCAGTTGCGGCCCGACGGCTCGGTAGCCGCCGCGCCCGTCATCATCGCCGTGCGCGGGCCGTCGCGCTCGGTCGGCAATGCGATGGGGGAGGCCGCCAAGCGTGCGGTCGAGCAGTGCTCGGCCTATTCCTTCCTGCCGAAGGATCAGTACGAGACCTGGAAATACATTCCGATGACGTTCGGCCTTAGAGACATGCTGTGATTGTTAGAGGCGAAGGCGATAATTCGATGAGCAAGCTCCCATTTGTAACGCGACGCCGCTTCATGATCGCTGCCGGATCGACGGCAGCCGCCTTGGGTGTTCGATCGGCATGGGGGCAGGGGCGGCTGCGCATCGACCCCAACGAATTCCAGCCGATGCCGATCGCGATCCCGGCCTTCGTGCCGGGAACGGCCGCGGATGGCCAGGCCGGCTCCGACATCGCAGGCGTCATCACCAACAATCTGAAGCGCAGCGGCCTCTTTGCTCCCATCGATCCCGCCGCTTTCATCGAGCGCATCAACAACATCGACGTCGCACCGCAATTCCCAAGCTGGAAGCAGATCAATGCGCAGGCGCTCGTCACCGGCCGCGCCACCCGCCAGGGCGACGGACGTCTGAAAGTTGAATTCCGTCTATGGGACGTCGGCACCGGCCAGTATCTCACCGGCCAGCAATACTACACCTCGCCGGATTATTGGCGCCGCATCGCGCACATCATCTCCGACCAGATCTACGAGCGACTGACCGGCGAGAAGGGCTATTTCGACAGCCGCGTGGTGTTCATCGACGAGAGTGGTTCGGCTGAGCGTCGCGTCAAGAAGCTCGCGATCATGGACCAGGACGGCGCCAATGTGCGCTATCTGACCAAGGGCGCCGATCTCGTGCTGACGCCGCGCTTCTCGCCGTCGACCCAGGAAATCACCTATATGGAATTCGGGCAGGGCGACCCGAAGGTCTATCTGTTCAACATCGAGACCGGGCAGCGCGAGATCGTCGGCAATTTTCCGGGCATGTCGTTCTCGCCGCGGTTCTCGCCGGATGGCCAGCGCATCATCATGAGCCTGCAGCAGGGCGGCAATTCGAACCTGTTCGTGATGGACCTGCGTTCGAAGTCGACGACGCGGCTCACCGATACGCCGGCGATCGACACCTCGCCTTCCTACGCCCCTGACGGCAGCCGCATCTGTTTCGAATCCGACCGCGGCGGCAAGCCGCAGATCTACATCATGGCGGCGAATGGCGGGCCTGCGCAGCGCATCTCCTTCGGCGACGGCACCTATTCGACGCCGGTCTGGTCGCCGCGCGGCGATTACATCGCCTTCACCAAGCAGGGCGGCGGACAGTTCGCGATCGGCATCATGAAGACCGACGGCTCCGGCGAGCGCATCCTCACCTCCGGCTTCCACAATGAGGGACCGACCTTCGCCCCGAACGGGCGGGTGGTGATGTTCTTCCGTGATCCCGGCGGCAACAGCGGCCCGTCGCTGTACACCGTCGACGTTACGGGCCGCAATGAGCAGCGCGTGCCGACGCCGAGCTATGCCTCCGACCCGGCCTGGTCGCCGTTGCTCTCATAAACCTCGGGATGAGCCGAAGGCGAGGTGATCGCTGAACGCGCGCTGTTTTCGAAAAACTTTGCGCGTTCTTTCATAGCCGGTGTTCGTGCCCGGCAAACTTTTCCTAGTGCATTGATCTGGAAGAAGAATTTCCGCCAGTGAAGATGCGAAATACTCACTTTTAACGATGTTTTCTCAGAAAGACTTCATCTCGCATAGGTAAAAGTATGCTCCCAACGAGGACGCGTACCAAACCAAATGCAGCTCGCAAGCCGGAGCGGAGAACCCGATCACCAAGTCTCGCCGACAATGTCGGCGGCGCTGGTCGATTCGCTGTTCGAGGCTCATAGTCCGGTGCTCACCGGCGTCGTCTTCTCGGCCATGGCGGCAGTTCTGACCGGGCTGAAGACGGGCGAAATCCTGATATGGGCGTGTGTCGCGCTTCTCATCGTCGCCGGAGCGGTCCGGTCATTCGATTTGCACCGGTACCAGGCCCGCAAATCGACCATGACCGCCCAGGAAGCTGCGCAGTGGCAGACACGCTATCAGATCGGCGCGATGATCCAGGCCGCGGCGATCGGCCTGTGGTGCTCCGCCACTCTGTTGAGCAATAACGACGCCGTGGCCCACATGATTGCGTTGTCCGTCACGGCGGGGATGCTGGCGGGAGGTGCGGGCAGGGCCTACGGACGGCAATGGATATTTCAGCTGCAGGCCGTGCTGATCTTCGGTCCAACCGTGATCGCGTTGGCGTTGAATGGCACCCCCTATTACATCGCGATGTCGGTCGTGTGCGCCGCATTCCTTGTAGCGGTCATACAAATCTCGGCCAATTTGCACAGAATATTCATGCGGGCTGTCGTATCGCGCGAGCGAGAGGCGGCGTTGGCGGGCCAGTTCGATACGGCGCTGAACAACATGCCGCACGGGCTCTGCATGTTCCGCGCCGATGGGCGGCTCGCGGTGATGAATCATCGCTTCAGCGAAATGATGAACCTGCCCGACGCCATCTTGGATCGCCGGACCAACGCTGCCGACATCGTCGACGCCTGCGTGCTGGCCGGCTCGATCTCGTCCGCGAGCGGCAAAATCATCCTGTCCGAGATCGAGAACTCGCAGGCGCGCGACATCATCACCACCGATCCCGACGCGCAGCGCGACCGCTCGATGTCCTGGAAATTCCAGCCCATGACCGGCGGTGGCATGGTCGTTCTGCTCGAGGACATCACCGAGCGGCGCGCCGCCGAAGCCCGCATCAGCCATCTGGCGCGCTATGACGAACTGACCGCGCTGCCCAACCGCGTCAATTTCCGCGACGAGATCGAACGCCTGCTCAGAGCACCGCGCGACGCCGACCAGCTCTCCGCCCTGCTTTTCGTCGATCTTGACCAGTTCAAGCAGGTCAACGACACGCTCGGCCATCCCTGCGGCGACCAGCTCTTGTGCGCGGTCGCCGAACGGCTGCGCGACATGCTGCGGCCTGAGGATTTCGTGGCGCGCTTCGGCGGCGATGAATTCGTGGTGTTCCAGCAGAACATCCATAGCAGTGAGGACGCCGCGGGCCTGGCGCGCCGCATCGTGGATAATTTGAGCGAGCGTTACAAGATCGACAATCATCTGGTCGAGATCGGCGCCAGCGTCGGCATCGCGATGGCCTCGCCCGACGTCAGTGCCGACACGCTGCTCAAGAATGCCGACATGGCGCTGTACCGCGCCAAGGCCGATGGCCGCGGCACCTTCTGCTTCTTCCGCGAGGAGCTGGCGCAGACCGTGGAGGCGCGCCGCGTCCTCGAACTCGACCTGCGCAAGGCGCTGGCGAACGAGGAGTTCGAGCTGTTCTACCAGCCGCTGGTCAATCTCAAGTCGGGCAAGATCACGACCTGCGAGGCGTTGCTGCGCTGGAACCATCCCGTCCGCGGCACGGTCTCTCCGGTCGATATCATTCCGGTCGCCGAGGACATGGGCCTGATTGTCGATCTCGGCCGCTGGATCCTGCGCCGGGCCTGCATGGAATGCATGAAGTGGCCGGAAGGCGTCAGCGTCGCCGTCAACTTCTCGCCGCAGCAATTCCATCAGCGCGACGTGCTCAGCGAGGTGCGCTATGCCCTCGAGGTCTCGGGCCTGCCGGCGCACCGGCTCGAGGTCGAGATCACCGAATCTTCGCTGTTGCGCAACACGCAGCTGACCCATGACGTGCTGTCGCAGCTCAGCGCGATCGGCGTGCGCATCTCGCTGGACGATTTCGGCACCGGCTACTCGAGCCTGAGCTATCTGCACAATTTCCCGCTGCAGAAGGTGAAGATCGACCGCTCCTTCCTGGAGGGGATCGATACCGATCGCCCGCTCACGCTGCTGCGGGGTGTGGCGCGGCTGTCGGCCGACCTCGGCATGTCCGTGGTGGTCGAGGGCATCGAGACCAACGAGCAGCTGGAGCTGATCTCGGCCGATGGCACGGTGAGCGAGGCGCAGGGCTACCTGTTCAGCCGCCCGGTTCCGGCGGTGCGGGTGCGGCAGCTCCTGAATGCGTCGCATGGCCGGCGGTCCGCCGAGGACCGCCCAATGGTTGTGTCGTCACGCTCAATCGCCTGAAGCGCCATTGCAACCCTGGGACGTGAAATTTTATTACGTCGGAAGGGCCAATATGATTAACCCTAACGCCTGCAAGCCTTTGCAATTCTGTTAAGGGGTCGTTAATCTTCCCTCACTCGCGGAAGTTGCTTGGAAGTGTGGGGAGTTGTCTGAATGAAGTCTGGGGCCGAGGCGCGCACTCCGCTCTTTGTGCGAGGGGCAGGGCTGTTCGATCGCATCGATTACCGCCTTATCGAAACTCCCGAGGAAAAGGATCTTATCTATTCGATGCGCTACAAGGCCTATCTGCACGGCGAATTGATTGCGCCGTCGGAAGCTCAGCGCGTCACGGATTGTTATGACGATGCGCCCAACGCCTGGATCTTCGGAGTCTATGTTGACCGAGAACTCTGTAGTTCGTTCCGCATCCACGTGCTGACGTCGGAATGGCGGACGTCCTTCTCGACCGAATTTTTTGGCGATATTCTTCACCCGCGCCTTGATCGAGGCGAAGTTTTCGTCGATCCGGCTCGCTTTGCTGCAGACCCGGAAAAGGCTCAGCGATTTCCAGAGCTGCCCTATCTGACCGTGCGGCTAGGGTACCTGGCATGCGATCATTTCAACGCCGACGCCGGGCTCGCGCTGGTACGCCCCGATCACCAGGCTTTTTATCGCCGTGTCTTGCTGTCAGAGGCGATCGCTGAGCCGCGTCCCTTTCCGAGCTTTTCGGGTTCGAAGAAGGTGGTCCTGATGGCGTCGGATTTCCGGAATGTCCGGGAGAAGATCCTTAACCGCTTTCCCATCATGCGCTCGAGCGCTTTCGAGCGGCGGATGCTGTTCGATCGTGGCGGCCAGCGCAGGGCTGCGCCGCGACCGGTCCTCGTGTCGGCGCCGTAGTCCCGATGCGAGCGCGTCCCTGGTCGGACGGGGCGCGCTTTCCCCCCATGGCCGCACTCCACGGCTTTATCCCGCTGGATATCCCAAGGTTCCCGGCAAAACCGGTGGTCTGGCCGCTGAACGTGGCTTGCCTTCACCCTCGCGCCACATTTACAACCCATTAACTATCGCGGTCGCTTTTCGCGGTTGGGGGGCATTTGATCGGGTTTGGCAACACCCCATCAAGGTTGACGGAACGTTCGCTTAACCAACCCCCTGTAGACCGGATGACAGTACCAAGACGTGAGCGTGGAGGCTCCCGAATGAAACAATCTATGCGTATCCTCCAGGGATTGAAGCTGGCCGCCGTGCTCGCGGTCGCGCTGTCGATGGGCGCTTGCGCCAACAAGAACATCGGCGACGCCATGGCCAACGCCGCTTCGCCCGGCAGCCAGCAGGATTTCGTGGTCAATGTCGGTGACCGCGTGTTCTTCGAGAGCGACCAGACCGACCTCTCCCCGCAGGCCACCGCGACCCTCGACAAGCAGATCCAGTGGCTGCAGACCTATCCGCGCTACCAGTTCACCATCGAAGGGCATGCGGATGAACGCGGCACCCGCGAATACAACATCGCGCTCGGCGCCCGCCGCGCCCAGTCGGTGCGCACCTATCTGCAGGCCCACGGCATCGATGGAAGCCGCATGCGCACCATCTCCTACGGCAAGGAACGCCCGGTCGCGGTTTGCAACGACATCTCCTGCTGGTCGCAGAACCGCCGTGCGGTCACGGTGCTGAACGCGAGCTCGTAAGCTTGGCGTAAGCCCTTAAGAGTTTCCGGCGCCTTCGGGCGCCGGTTTCATTTGGGCAGTTTGATAAAATCGCGGATCATCGCGATGGCGCGCTCGGGTGCGTCTGGCACGACGGCGTGCCTGCAATCCTTGAACCGCTCGAATTGGACAAGATGAGCCGGAAGCGCGGCCGCGATGTCGGCCTGACTTTCGATCGGGTGGATCGGATCGTCCTCGCCGCCAAGCACGAGCGTCGGGCATCTGATGCGGCCAAGATCCGCGAGCATGTTGAAGCGGCGGCTTTCGCCGCCCGGCTGCGTGAACCATCGCAGCACGGCCGGCCGGTTCACCGCGCGTCGCGCCATATCCGGGTCGCGCGGCGTGCGCGTGTAGAGTGGCATTGCCAGGCGCAGCCACGCCTCAAGCGAGGCTTGATCGGGATGGCCGCCGACTTCCAGGAACCGGCGTCGTGCCAGCGCGCCGACTTCCGGGCCGCCGAAACGCTCAAACAGCGCAACGCGCCGTTCCGGATAGGAACCGCCGACGGCCTCGGTACTGATCAGCACAAGCTTTGCGGGATGATCCGGATGGCGCGTGGCATAGGACATCGCGACCATGCCGCCGAACGATGCCCCGAGCACGATCGGATCGGCGATGCCGAGGACGTCGCAAAACGTGCGCACATCGTCGCCCCATTGCGCCAGGTTCCAGCTCTCGCGCGGACCGTCTTCGCTGCGCCCGTTGCCGCGATGGTCGAGATAGACGATTTGCGCAATGTCTGACAGCGCGGAGTAGGCCGGCCGATAGATCGAATGGTCGAAGCCGGGGCCACCGTGCAGCATCAGCAAGGTTGGCTTCTCCCGCATGATCGGCCCGGCAGGCTCGAATTTCGAACCCTCAACATCGAAGAACAGCCGTATCCCGTTCACCCGCACGTGCATGACCCTGCCCCCGGGCAATCTTGATGAACAGAATGCACCAATAAGCTACTTGCTTGTTTCGGCGCCGACACTAAACCATAGCGCCCGATCCAGCGCCGGATTCGGATCGCCAGTCACATTTTTGGCGTACTCCGTCCCCCAATGTTTCGCGCTCGCCGATGTTCGGGCCGATTTCCTCGTCAGGGCAAAATGTCGTCCAAATTCCTCAAAATGTCCGGCGTCGCGGCGATCGCCGTGGCTCTTTCGGTTTCCTCGCAGGCCTTTGCGCAGTCCGATGACGGGGATGCGGAGATGCGCATCCAGAAGCTGGAGAACCAGCTTCGCCAGCTCACCGGCCAGAACGAGGAACTGCAATTCCGCAACCGCCAGCTCGAAGAGCGGCTGCGCCAGCTCGGCGGGGCCCCGACGGCCCCCGGCGCTCAGGCCGCCCAGCCCAACGTTGCCGCCGTGCCGCCGGCGCAGGCCGGCCCCAGCTACAATCAGCAGCCCGCCCAGGGCGGCTACGCGCAGCCGAATTACGCTCAACCGCAGCCGGGCTATGGTCAGCAGCCCCAAAGTCAGCAAGTCCAAGGGGGCTACGGCCAGCCGCAGCAGCAGGCCTACCCGCAGGTCGCGAGCCCGGCGCCCATCGTCCAGGAACCACCGGGGCCCCGAGGGCGCCGCGGCGATGCGTTCGACCCGAACCAGAGCCCGAATGCACCCGGTGCGCCGCAGGCGCTCGGTGGCGGAAGGCTTCCGATGCCGGCCGATGGCTCCGTCGGTCCTTCCGGCGGACGCGCGCCGGGCGAGCCGCTCGACCTCTCCAATGGCGCAAATATCCCGCCGCCCGCCACCCAGGCCGGTCTGCCGCAAGGCGGCGTACAGCCGGGCGGCCTGCCGCCTCCGCCGCCGCGCAATCCCAACGGCACCGGAGGGCTTGCCACCGCGCCGCCCTCGAACACGCCGCGCGACGAATATGATCTCGGCATCGGCTATATGCAGCGCAAGGATTATGCGCTTGCCGAAGAGACCATGAAGAATTTCGCGCAGAAATATCCGGGCGATCCCCTGGTCGGCGATTCCCAGTACTGGCTTGGCGAAAGCTATTTCCAGCGCCAGCAATATCGCGACGCCGCGGAAATCTTCCTCACCGTCACCAGCAAATACGACAAGTCGGCGAAAGCGCCCGATGCGCTGCTCCGCCTCGGCCAGTCGCTGGCGGCGCTGAAGGAGAAGGAGGCCGCCTGCGCCGCCTTCGGGGAAATCACGCGCAAATATCCGCGCGCTTCCTCGGGCGTCAAAGCCACCGTCGACCGCGAGCAGAAGCGGGTGAAGTGCTGAGCCCGTCCGCGCGGCGCACGTAGCGCCGCGCACTTCTCGCGCCTAAAATGGCCGGGCCTCGAGCACAGCACCGCCATGCGAGATGAAGAAAAATCCCCGATTCCCGCAAGCCTCGCGAAGAAACTGTTCGCGGACTGGAAGCATGCGCCCGCGCTCGTGCTCGCGGTCTCCGGCGGGCCGGATTCGGTGGCGCTGATGTGGCTTGCCGCGCGCTGGCGCCGCGCGCTGGCGCGCGGCCCGCGCCTGGTCGCGGTCACCATCGATCACGGCCTGCGGGTGGAGGCCGCGCGCGAGGCGCGCGAGGTCAAGCGGCTGGCGCGGGCGCTCGGGGTCGAGCATCGCACCATGCGCTGGAACGGCGCGAAGCCAAAGACCGGCGTGCCGGCCGCGGCGAGGGCGGAGCGCTACCGCCTGCTGGGAGAGGCCGCGCGCAGCATGGGCGCCACGCACATCCTCACCGCGCATACCCGCGACGACCAGGCCGAGACGCTGTTGATGCGGCTGTTGCGCGGCAGCGGCATCGCGGGTTTGTCGGCGATGGCGCGCGAGACCGATCGCGATGGCGTCATTCTCGCCCGTCCGCTGCTCGCGATCCCGAAATCCCGTCTCATCGCGACGCTGGACAAGGCCGGGGTCGCCTATGCCGACGACCCGACCAATCGCGACACCGCGTTCACGCGGCCCCGGCTGCGCACGCTGCTGCCGCTGCTTGCGGCCGAGGGCGGCGACGCCCACGGCCTGGCGCGGCTCGCCGCGCGGCTGGCGCGGGCCAATGCGGCGGTCGAAGTGCTCGCCGATGGGGCCGAGCGCTATCTTGCGCTGAAGGGCAATGCGACGCCGCGACAGACAGCCCAAGGGAAGGCTCGAGAGCTCGACGCCGGCGCCTTTGCGGCACTGCCGGAGGAGATCCGGCTCCGCCTCCTGATGCGCGCCATCAACCGCTTCGGGCATGAGGGGCCGGCTGATCTCGGCAAGGTCGAGGTCCTGTTGGCACAGCTGGACCGCAGTTTTGCGGAAAAGCACGGAAAAATCGGCCCCAGGCCGGCGCAAATCAGGCTAAAGAAGACCTTGGCCGGCGCGCTGGTGAGTGTCAGCCAGGGGAGGATTCGCATCGAGCCGGCGCCCTCGCGGCGGCGCAGAGCAGATAAGCACGCAATCGCCAAATAAACAGCGTCGTTTGCGACTTAATCCCTCTAGGGGTCTTAACCACCTCGGAAAAGGCCGCTTCCCGTGTCATTTTTTGCGCGGGAATCGCGACAGGATGCGCTAAATAGTCCGGCGTAGTTCCCTTGGCATCAAGGCGAGCGACACCTAAATTGCAATATGGTCGACCGGGGGATTTCCTCGTGGCTACCCAAGGAAGGTCCGTAGGACATCCAAAAGGATACTGAGGCCGCGATCCGCGCGACCACGAAGGAAAATCGATGAACGCCAATCTGCGCAATTTCGCCCTGTGGGTTATCATTGTCCTGCTGCTGTTGGCGCTGTTCACGCTGTTCCAGAATCCCGGTCAACGCACCTCGTCCACGGACATCTCGTTCTCGCAGCTTCTGACCGACGTCGACAAGGGCAACGTCCGCGACGTCGTGATCCAGGGGCCGGAGATTCACGGTACCTACAACAACGGCACGAGCTTCCAGACCTATGCGCCGAACGACCCGACGCTGGTCTCGCGCCTGTACAACGGCAAGGTCCAGATCACCGCGAAGCCGCCGGGCGACAACGTGCCGTGGTTCGTCTCGCTGCTGGTCTCGTGGCTGCCGTTCATCGCGCTGATCGGCGTCTGGATCTTCCTGTCGCGGCAGATGCAGGGCGGCGCCGGCAAGGCGATGGGCTTTGGCAAGTCGCGCGCCAAGATGCTGACCGAAGCGCATGGCCGCGTCACGTTCGAGGACGTCGCGGGC